>JANNEK010000329.1:0-27120 GCA_031378605.1 Chitinophagaceae bacterium
TATGGTTTGCCACCGGTAGTATTTTTCAAAATATTATTTTTGCGGTGCCTGGGTTTGTAGATGCGATGGGTAAACGAAAAACAAAAAAAGTATCCAATCGAAAATTTTCCAGGCTTTTAAGAGTAGCTTTTTTTCCATTGTTTTTGCTGATCTTATTTTTTATCATTTATTCTTCAGCAAATAGTGTTTTTTCATCAATGAGTTCCAGGCTACTGACGAGGATAGAGAATTTCTTTGGTAATTTTTTTGACTTCTTCTCGTGGTACCGGCTATTGTTTTTCCTGCTTGGCCTTTTCATTACTACTTTTCTATTGTTACGAAGTAAACTCAATTATTTTTCAGAAAAAGAAAAGTCTTACTCCAACGAACTTTTAAGAGTAAGAAAATCGTCCTCACAAAGCGCAAAAGATTTTTTACATGATTTAATAACAGGCATTCTTGGAAAATTTGCCAATGGTATGATGGCATTGAAAAATATAAATACGATCGGCTTCATCAGCCTGCTACTGCTGAATGTTTTACTTATCATTGTAAATAGTATTGATATTTCTTATATCTGGTTCGGGTTTAACGCAAAAGAAGTTAACCTCTATGAAATTATTCATGAAGGAACTGAATTGTTGATCGTTTCAATCGTAATGGCAATGATGGTATTGCTGATTTTTTTCAAAGGCAATCTCAATTTTTATCAAAAAAATAAATGGATAAAAAGAGCAGCGTACTTATGGATCATTCAAAATATGATATTGGTAATTTCTGTATTTCTTCGCGATTATCATTATATCAATCAAACAGGCCTCGCCTATAAACGAATTGGTGTGTTGTTCTACCTGGTACTTGTTTTGATTGGATTGATCACCGTATTCTGGAAAATTTTTAAACGAAAATCAACGTACTACCTGATGCGTGTAAATGCCTGGGCGGTAATCATACTTCTTATATTGTCGTCAACAGTGAATTGGGACGAACAGATTGCTAACTACAATCTTAACCACCAAAATGAAATTGTAATGCCCGTTGATTTTATGGTAACTCTTTCAGGCAAGGCGTTGCCTTTATTAGATAATCACAAAGAAGATTTGAAAAAGCATCAATCCATTATAAAAGAAAAAGGGCAATGGAAATATAATTGCGACGATTGCTTTCTGGAAATTCTCGAAGGAAATATTAACCAGTACAGGGAAGATAATAAAAATTATTCATGGCTTTCCTGGAACAGGGCTGATGCATTCATCAGTAATTACTTTAATACTAAAAATAATAATTCTAAATAACTGTGAAACCAATTTTTAGAATAACCTTTTTGATTTGGATAAGAGCAATCTTTTTTAATGCTCTCTTTATTGGTATCTACATATTTCTGAAAGAAGGGTTTCAAGGATCAGTAATTTTTCTGGTTGTTTTGTTGGTCGGCTTTATTGTAACGGCTCCTTTATTGATATTAATTCATCCTATAGTCAGGTTATCATTGAAAATTCCTTACAGTATAAGGGGCCGACATTGGTGGTTAGCTTTTTCATTAGTGGTACTGGTACTTGCTTTTTATAGTTTCGCTTTATTTGTAATAGACCGGTTTTTCAGATGGGATGATGAATTTCAATTAATCGTTCTTGCAGCAATCATTAGTGTGATGATTGCAACAGGGTCGGTGAAGTTGTCATATAGTAAACTTGGCCAGATTGAGCCAGCGAAGCGTATAAATAATTAGATATAACACAGCAGTAATGTCGATTTTTAGACAAGTTCTGCGAAATCTAAAAAAAAATAAAATGAACCTGAATAAATAGGCAGATATGAAACCAAATCAATTTTCATTTCAACAACGATTAAGAAGTTTTCGCTTTGCTTTCAACGGAATCATTTCGTTTTTACGAAAAGAACACAATGCATGGATACATTTACTGGCAACCATCGTGGTAATTACTCTTGGGTTCATCACTAATGTTTCTTCGGGTGAGTGGTTGGCCCTATTGCTTGCTGTAGCACTGGTATGGATGTCCGAAATGTTTAATACCTGTATTGAAAAATTAATTGATTTTGTTTCTACCGACCGGCACCCTTCGTTAAAGTTTATCAAAGATGTATCGGCAGGTGCTGTACTGGTATGTGCAATTATTTCAATGGTTATCGGACTAATTATTTTTATTCCTCATCTTAATCTTTTTAACGAATGAACACTCTCTCTTTTGGTAAGCGTATTTATTTTTTACGAACGGAAACAGACCGGCTCTTAGC
The DNA here is from genome assembly GCA_031378605.1 of Chitinophagaceae bacterium. Classification (GTDB taxonomy): domain Bacteria; phylum Bacteroidota; class Bacteroidia; order Chitinophagales; family Chitinophagaceae; genus Endoryza. The sequence goes on from JANNEK010000329.1 coordinate 2,236, forward strand.
TTCGTCTATGTTTTTTAGCGTATTGTTGGTGTTAGCAAGTCTTACGCATACCAGCTACCCAGGTTCACTTTTTCTGGTTTGGAATCTTTTTCTTGCCTATATCCCTTATGCAATTTCTAATTGGCTACACTATCAACCAGCATTTATAGAGAGCCGCTGGAAATTTCTACTGGTTTTCATTGCCTGGTTATTTTTTATACCCAATTCATTTTATATACTTACTGATCTTTTTCATTTAGGTGAAGTAAGGAACCTGCCTCTCTGGTACCATTTGATAATGCTTATTTCTTTTGCATGGAATGGTTTATTAATAGGTATTGTATCTGTACGGCAAATGGAGAAAATACTTGAAGCGAAATGGGGAAGATATACTCCATGGTTATTTATATATCCAATTATGTGGTTAAATGCACTTGGAATTTATATTGGGAGGTATCTCAGATTTAATAGCTGGGATCTCATCACAAAACCACTTGATTTATTAAGCGATATTATGACCATGCTTGTACACCCAATTCAATTTAAAGGTGCCTGGGGTATGGTTCTAAGCTTTTCCGTTTTTATGACAGTAGTTTATGTAGTATTTAAAAAAATAGGCAAAATGATATCCTGATTCAATGAACCGGGTGTAGCAACATTCTATTTATTATTCTTTCTGCCCGATTCGTATCATTAAAATTATTTTATGAATTATATAGACTGGAAAAAATATTTTGACTCGAATAAAACTCATTTTGACGATATCAATTTTGAGGAAGGAGGCTATTTGTTGCCTCATGAAAAAAAATCAATTACAAGTTCACTTCAGCAATTTCAGAAGGGAGAGCAATCTGAAGGTAAACACCTCTTTTCTTATGCTAAAACATTCTCAGATCCTGCTTACCTGGAGTGTATCAAACTTTTTATTAAGGAAGAACAAAAGCATGCAATGGTTCTTGCCCGTTTCATGAAAGTAAATGGAATACCGGGGATAAAAAAGCACTGGATGGATAAGATATTTAGACAATTGCGTAAACTTGCCGGGCTGGAAAATACGCTTATTGTGTTGGTAACTGCAGAAATTATTGCAAAAGTTTATTATAAGGCATTGGAGAATGCCACCGATTCAATACTTCTTAAACGAATTTGCATACAAATTTTGGAGGATGAGGATCAGCATCTTTCTTTTCAGGCATTTACCCTTCAACATTTTTATACATCTTCTACGAGGCTAAAACAAATAATTACAAGAAGCTGGCATCGGCTATTGATGACCGGGACTATACTGGTGGTTTGGGTGGGCCATAGAAAGGTATTGAAAAATGGAGGTAGTTTTTTCAGTAAATTTTTTATGGAAACAATGTTGGTATATTTTGAAGTGGAGCAGCAAATAAAAACGAAAAGCGAACCCAGGTTCGCTCTTAAAGAAGTATAAAAAAAATAGAATAGAAATACTTTATTGACACCAGGAAGTTACATGCTCTCTTTAAACTACAAAGAGTTGAATTCTTAAAAGTCGATGCCCATAGCAAAGTACCAGATAGGTTTTCCACGAAAGAATCCATCCATTTGCCAGGCAGCATCAAGTCGTAAGAAATAACCTAGTAATGTACTGCGTGCGCCAAAACCATAACCACCTAGGAATGGACCAATTCCGCCGGATTTAATTCTTACTACCACCGGAATTGAAGGATTTTCAAATACCGATGTAGGTCGCTTAAGGTTACCAATTCCACCTGACCATGCACTACCCAGATCAAGAAACTGTACAACCTGAAAATTCCTCACAAATGCATTATTGATTGGTCTATTTAATAAGGTAGGAAATACGGGCAGCCGAAACTCACTGTTAAGTACAATTGCATTATTTCCGTTGGACACATTTTGTTTGAAACCGCGCATGTTTACAGCAAGCGATTGATAAGAGTACTCATTATCTGCTCCCGCCCCATCTGTGGGGTTGGGTTTACGGTTAAACTTTGGGAACATCCAGCCATCCACTCCACCGAGATAATAGATTATCTTTTGTTCTCCTAATGAAAAATCAGCAGAGACCCTTCCTGCCCATATAAAATTGCGGTATATAGGATAATAGTAACGCAAGTCACCACCAATATTAAAATTCAAGGCTCCTTTTTTTAGGTCGAGGCCTGCGCGTGGCTCATTTATTTGAGAAAGAAGATCGGCATATACTTTATACCGTAACCCATTCATAATATTCGTGGTTTTAGTAACCACATTATCGTGTATCCATTCCAGCCGGGCCAACGCAAAATGTTGTTTATTTACATCTCCTATTTTAAGCGCACTAGAATCGAAATTATTTGCACGTACTACATACTTATCTGTTCTTAATCCAATGGATAAGCGAATACTTCTCACTTTGTCTAATGGATACTTTATTACTCCCTGGTAAAGGTTACTAAATTGTTTTGCTTCATAAGTTTGAAGAGAATTATTTATTCCCTGTATTAATCCAATATTCGTTTGCCGGTAATAAATAAAAGAATAATCCATTCTTTTTTTCAAGTAATCAATACGGGCATACCATTCGCCACCGCCATCAAAGAAAGATTGATTGATAGGAATAAAAGCACTAACGCCGCCACCCCCGGCGCCAAAGCCCGCGCCGTTTCCTAAACCGCTAATGAGTGGTAAACGCATGGCGCCCGAAAAGCGGATATCTTCAAACAAATCAAAAACGGATGCTTTTAGCATTCCATTAAAGGCCCCACCGCTTTGCAATACAATTGGCAATGAACCAGTATAAGGCTCATATCGATTGATAAGAATATCATTGTTAAATGCAGCCGAAAAATTATCGGCCGAAAATTTTAATTTGTAATCAAATAGCTTTGCTTTCTTTAAAATGGGTTCTTCATTTATTTTTCCTGAACCAGCATCTTTAGCAGAATCATTTTCTTCTTTTTCAAATCCGGTATCAAAAAAATCTTTAGCTTTTTTACCTGCGCTATCGGCAGGATTGGAAGGATCATTTTTAAATTGAATTTCTTCTCCTTCGGCTAACTGTGCCTCCGCAATTGTTTTCTTCCGGTATTCAGTTGGGCGTGGATTGATATTTCTTTTCCTAAGCGTACTTTCATCAACTTTTAACCGGTAAAGAAATTTTAAATTACCCTGCTGCCGAACTTCACTTACCTGGCCGTTATCACCAGCAATTTTAGTTTCTTTTAGATTGCTTTGGTAATTGGTTATCGGAAATACATAAGCCGAATCATTTGTTACCGAATACGCAAAAACAGAATCAGGTTCAGATTTACCCCATGCTCTTAACGTTGAATCTAATTCCCTGTAATCGGGGTTGCGTAAAAATTCATCTCCTACAACGTATACACTATCAAGTCCGGCCCTCTGAGTATTAAAAAATCCGGCGAACCTGTTTCCAATTCCGGTTTCATCGCTGGTAAATGTAAAGTGCGAGGTATTGTATTGCATAGGATAGCGTGCATTACCATACTTCAAATTGGTAAGCTGGCTAATTTGACGGAACTCATTTTTGCTATAATTATCTGCAAGAAAAATATTAAATCGATTAGCGGCTACACCGGTATCGGCGCCTTTTACGGTTGCATTTGGCCGGTTGGAAGAAAATATTATTCCCTGCTTATTTGGGAAAGCGACAAACGTTGCATCCAAATCAGAATAAGCATCATTTGTAACCTGCTCAAAATTGTCTTTATCAATTTTATAAACGAAAATATCTGATTGGCCTTTTCTAACTGCACTTAATAACAGGGAATTTTCATCGAGCATAAATTTCATATCCTGCACCTGTTCAAAATGCGGAATATCCTGCTTTATCTTTTTAAAATGCGCGACGAGATCGTATACAAACAATTTTACTTTTCCCTCTGCCCAATAAATACAGGCCAGGCGGGTGCCTTTTCCATCCCATGCAAGCATTGGATAATTTGGATTAATTTCATTTTCACTGGTACGAACACCAGTCTTCAAAAGTACTTTTCGGTCAACCATGTTTTCATAAAGTACTACACAATGTTGCCCTTTAATATATTCAACAACTGCGTATGTTTGACTGCGTGGTGCCGGATTGGGGGTAAAGCGAATGAAGTCTTTGTTTTTAGAAACTTCTTCAACAATCGTAACGGTTCCTTTGGGAATATCTCTCCGCCCACGTAAATCTTTTTCATAGAGGTCTTGATTTTCGAGCATGAAATTTTTTAATACTTCTTTAAATTTCATTTTACAAACGCGTTGAGAAGCGCTGTTTAAATTTCGATACACTCTTGAGAGATATAAAAAATAGGTTACATTTTCTTTTTTAAACTTATTTGCAAAATAATACCAGAATGAATGACCAGCCAGTAATGGTTTTTCATGCGCAAATTGGTAAAAGTTCTTATAGTCTCCTGATAACAAGGATGACTTTAATTGATCATCATATTCTGCATTCCAATTTTCAGCTACATAATCAACATATCCATCAACCAGCCATTTGGGTAAGTCGAGCAATGCCTGATTCGCTGCAAATTCTCCAAGATCATCGCCAAATAAAATATTATCAACTAAAATACGGGCAAGGCCTTGTCTCACCTGGCGACGCAAGTCTGCCAAATTTCCATTGAAATAAACAATCATTTTGTTGTTTACTAATTTGGTAACTCCACCGGTGGTTTGCCAATCATTATTCAGTCCAATATTCGACTGTTCCATTTCATTATAATGATTGTAAATAACAATATTGGCGCGACGCTGAAGGCCGTATTCTACAAACTGTTCGATAGCCGGTAGCTCTTTTTCGGCTATCTGCAATACATAATTAGCAATGGCTTTTCCATCCTCATAAAAATAGGTGTTGAAATTAGGTGTTTGCAGGTATTGCCATTTATACTTACGGTATTGTACCCGATTTTTTCCAAATTCTGTTGTGCTTACCTGTGCCTGGCTACACAAACCGGTAATCCCTATAATAATAGCTAATAAAAATTCTTTTGTAGTTAGTCTAAACTGTTGAAATTGCATATCCAATCTTTAATGTTTTAAAGGTATAACAAATCCTTGTTTCTGATCGAAATTTGAGGAAGTCATAAAACGGCACTTATATGATAACGGTAAAACAGTTCACATTCAGTCCTGTTCAGGAAAATACATACGTAATTTACAACGAACAAGGTTGGTGCGCCATTGTAGACCCGGGCTGTTATTTTGGCAACGAACGTAATGAGCTAAAGGAGTTCATTACTGAAAAAGGGCTCGCCCCTAAACTTTTGTTAAATACCCATTGTCACCTGGATCATGTATTCGGTAATAAGTTTATACATGATACTTATGGATTGACGCTTAGTCTTCATCCAAATGAAAAAATAGTATTGGACTTTGCACCCATCAGTGGACAACAATGGGGTCTTCCCTTTGATAACTATAATGGCCCTCTTTATTATTTAAATGAGGGAGATAAATTCAAATTAGGCAATGATCTTTTTGAAGTGTTACTTACGCCTGGTCATTCCCCGGGCAGTATTTGTTTTTATTGCCCTGCCCAACACTTTATTGTGAGTGGTGATGTACTATTTAGGGAGGGTATTGGCCGAACCGATTTGCCCGGAGGTGATTTTGATACGTTGATGAATAGTATCCGAAAAAAATTATTTGTATTACCCGATGAGGTGTTGGTGTATTCGGGCCATGGCCCGGTAACGTCGATAGGATATGAAAAGATAAATAACCCACATTTTAATCAGGAAACGTTATAGAACCATTTTCCGATATAGGGGATCCGCTGCAGTTCTTTTCTTTCTACTTTAATAATAAGAAGAGAAAACAATCCTACCAAAACTATTGCACTGCTGTAGTAAACAGGTTTGTAATAACTCGCTTTGACATCAATGTTTCTTGCAATTGTTTCATGAATAATATATAAAAGCATACAAATAACCAGATAGGCAATTAATTTCTTTTTTGGATAGGGAATAGGGTAAAACTTCTGTCCCTGTGTATAGCTTATCACCATCATAAAACCATAGCAAACAAATGTGGCCCACGCAGAACCGGTATATCGGAAAGATGGAATCAAAATAATATTAAGCACAATAGTTATGATAGCTCCTGCAATAGTTATATAAGCACCAAACATATTTCGATTGGTAAGTTTATACCAAACCGATAGGTTATAATAAATTCCTAAAAAAACGCTGGCCATTGCCAGGATAGGTACAATGTGAATTCCCTGCGCATATTCGGGATGTTTGGAAGCAATTAAACCCTGCCAAAGGTTTAAGAACAAGGCAATCCCTAAAAACATAAAACAACAGGCAATTACAAAAAACTTCATAACCCTTGCATAAGACTTTTGGGCACCTTCATTTTTTGATTGATTAAAAAAGAAAGGTTCTGCTGCAAGTCGAAATACCTGGATAAAGATGGTGATAAGAACCGCTAATTTATAATTTGCTCCAAAAACACCAAGATCAAATTGAACAGCTTTTTGATCACCCGGAGATACTTTTTGGTACACAAGCCTGCTTAGCATTTCATTAATCATTCCTCCAAATCCTACAATAATTAACGGATAAGAATAGTACATGATTTCTTTCCATAGTTTTTTATCGAAAAGAAAGCGGAAAGCAGCAAATTCCTTATAAAGTAATAACAAGGTTATTGCGCTTGCAATTAAATTAGAAAGAATAAAATATCCAATTCCAATTTTTGGGCTGAAGAACTGACTCAAAAAGGATAGCGGATCTTTTTCATAGGCAGGCTTTGCCACATAATAAAAAAAACATACGAGCAAAATATTCAGGAAAATGGAAAAAACATTGATAAATGCATATTTGCGCGGCCTTTCTTCCAGTCGAAGCTTGCTCATTGGAAGGGTATACAACGTATCAAAAAAAACAATGCCAATCATCCAGGTTACATATTCCGGATGCTCATTCATTCCAATAAAATTAGTTACAGCACCTTTGAACATAAAAAGGATTACTGTAAGTAAAATGGTAGAAACGATAATTGAAACGTTTAGAGTATTATAGAGCTTTTGCCGGTCGTGAGTTTGGGCAAATCTGAAAAAACTAGTTTCAAGGCCATAGGTAAAAAGAATATTTAGAAAAGGAATAACAGCATAAATCTGGGTGAAGGCAAACGATTCATTTGGAAGATAAAGCTGGAACCCAAGTAAGCTGATACCGAAATTGAGAAAACGCGCAAAAATACGGGGTGCCCCATACCATAGTGTTTGTCCGGCTAATTTTTTGATACTGCTCAAGTAAACTGATTTTTGGGAGGATGGTCAAAAGTACGATTTATGAAGGTTCTATACGCAAGATGCAACCATTCTCTATGCTTATAGTATCTTTATGAAAAATTATCGATTATGAAGCGCATTTTTTCTTTTTTCATTCTGTTGCTAGCAGTAAATAATTTATTTAGCCAGGCTTATGAAGCTAAGTTAGAGCATCAACGGAAAATGTATGTAGCAGCCGTTATTGAATTGCCCTATCCGGCAAGTGAACTGGAAGATGCTATTCAGGATTATATGGCAAAAAAAGGATTTAAGGTTAACTCTTCTAAAAACGTGTTATCGTTTAAAGGAGTAAAGTTAAATCCAAATAATACGGAGAATAATGATATACACTTTAAAGTTGAACGTAAAAGCCGTAAAGAAAAGGAAGTTTCTTTAGTACACCTTGTAGTATCTAAAGAAAATGAAACATTAACCCAGCGGATACCCGAAGACCTATTAGGATTGGAAGATGGCAAATCATTTTTAAATGCAATGACCCCCGCCATGGAAGCCTACCACCTCGAAATGGAAATCATAGAACAAGATAAAGTTATTAAGAAGGCAGAAAAAAAGTTTGAGAATTTAGAAGACGATCAAAAGGATCTGGAAAAAAAGATCAGGAACCTTGAAGATAAGTTAGAGCAAAATAAAAAGGATCAGGCCACTCAAAAAACAGAAGTATCTAATCAAAAAAATATTCTGGAAGGATTAAAAGCCAAAAGAAAATCCTAAATAGGTTAAGTAGAAAAAATACGAAACTCTGCACTTGTTGCGGAGTTTTTTATTTTGGCTCACTAAACCGTTTGTCTTTTAAAAAAACAGAATCTGTTAGTGTATATAAGAATTGAGTAAGGTAAAATTTATCGAGGTTGGTAAGTGGTATTTTATTTTTTACCAATGGATCTACCGTGGGGCCATTTTCAACCCCATCGCTATAATGATCAAGTACATTTTTTATAGTAGCAAATCTTCCGTCGTGCCCATAGGGAAAACTGGGTAATACGTTTCGAAGGCTGGGCACCTTAAATTTTAATGAATCCTCTTTTTTATTGGTTATGCGCATTCGGCCGATATCTTTTAAATAAGGATCTAATGGAATGCCCGTATTTCGAAAACTAAAATCTGTAAAAAGTGGTTCCGTATGGCAATTGGTACATTTTGCCTGAAAAATCTGGTACCCTGTTTTTTCAGCATCAGAAAAGGTAGTAATTCCTTTTTTTACCTGATCATATTTACTATTCGCAGAAACCATTGAGCCTGCAAATTGAGTGATCGCAAATAACATTCGCTGGCTATTGATTGTTTCATCTCCAAAAGCAGCATTAAATAATTTTGGATAAGCCGTATCTGACTGAAGTTTTTTAAGAATAGCATTAATATCTTCTGCCATTTCATTGGGAGCGGTGATAGGTGCCAGCGGTTGTACTTCAATGTTAATAATGCCACCATCCCAATGCATTTCTTTATGCCAGGCAAGATTAAAAAGCCCGGGTGCATTGCGGGTTGTAAACTGATTATTGAAACCATGGCTCAGGGAATGATCGAAATTTGCAAAGCCGGCAAATTGTTGATGGCAGGAGGCGCAGGCAAAATTGCCATCTTTTGATAAGCGGCCATCATAAAAAAGTTTTCGTCCTAATTGAAATCCTTCTTCCGTAAGAGGATTGGTAATGAATTTATAGGTTGGATCAGGAAATCCGGCCGGAATTGAAAATGATAAAAGGGTAGGAGTTTTTTTCTCCGACCCTGATTTTTTGCAGGCACTTATTATTATTATACTTGTTAAAATGAATAATGAAATTCGTATGGTACATCGTATAACCAAAAGTTATTCGTTTTTTACACCTACAACAGTAAACATTTTTGAATAGTTTTCCGCAATTTGTTTGGCGAGAGTACCCGGAGTGGTAACAGATGGATTTTCGTTGAATTTAATGTCGTGTGGATTGTAAAACCAACTATTAACGTTGGCGGTAACGGTAATCTCGCTTGTTTTTTCGGGCTTAAGAGCAAGGCTTTCTCCGAATGGAAATAGCAGTACTGGTTTTTTAATTACACTTTCTGATTCTTTAAAGCCTCCAATATGGTATTCAAAAATTCCTGATGGTGAAGATGATGAATTGCCTTCCAGTTTTGCCATTATGTATCCGGTGTTCCAGGTCCAAAACATTCCTTTCGCAGGGTCAAGGGCACCTGTTTGAGCGCCACTTACATTGCGTGCACTATCCACACCAATAACAAAACTTATACGATTGTACTGAAAAGGTAAGATTGATAATTTAATACTTGTAGTAGTAGAATCTGAAAAATCAACTAGAAAATATTTATCTGCACTGGTACGAAAAACTCTTCCCGAATCAGTATTTATCATTTCAATATCGTGAATATAAAATTTAAAAGTTTTAACAGAAAAATTTTGCTTGAAATAATTCCTGTAATTTTTTCCAAATTCAAGGGGTAATGTATCTGATACCGCTTTGAAGTTTAATACCAGATTATGATCTTTTACTACTGGTGGGATAGGAACATCTTCTGCACTGTAATCTTTTTTACAGGAACTAAATAGCAGCAAGCCTGCGACAATTGTAAAAATCAGGAAAGGAATTTTTTTGCACAATAAATTTTTCATGGTTCGGGTTTATAAATCTTTATAGATTATTTTTTTACGGTTTTGTTTATGCAGGCCCAGCTTTTTCTTTGAATCAATTCTTTTTTCTTTTGAAGCTTTGCTTGCTTTAGTGGAAATGCGTTTTTTTTCTTTTTTCAGGCATAATTCCAATAGAGCATTCATTTTTTTAATCACTTCAGCCTTGTTTTCCAACTGGCTTCGGTGAACCTGGCTTCTAACTTGCAAAAACCCTTCCGAATTCAGTTTTTTTGCCAGTTTTTTGGTAATCAATTCCTTCTGCTCCGGGTTGAATAGGGATGATTGACTGGGGTTAAAATAGCCTTCTACCATGGTTTCCACCTTATTAACGTTTTGACCTCCACTACCCCCACTCCTGGCCGTTCTAAATTTTATTTCTTTTGAAACATCTATCTTCATCTTCTAAAGGTAAAATATATTTAAAACTACTATGCGGGCAGTTATTCAACGCGTGCAAAAGGCCAGCGTTACCATTGATAATAAATTACGGTCTTTTATACAAAAGGGTTTGCTGATTTTCGTTGGTATAGAAGACGCTGACAATACTGAAGATATTGTTTGGCTGAGCAGTAAAATTATTAATCTCCGGATTTTTGATGACCAGCAAGGCGTAATGAATTTATCGGTTAAGGAAGCCGGAGGTGCTATTCTATTGGTGAGCCAGTTTACCCTGCACGCTGCTATCAAAAAAGGAAATAGACCTTCCTATCTCCGGGCCAGTAAACTGGCAATAGCTATTCCAATGTACGAGCAATTAATCGGGCAGTTAAGGAATGATCTTGGCCAAGAAATTGCGACTGGTGAATTTGGCGCAGATATGAAAATTGAACTGCTGAATGATGGACCTGTAACTATTATTGTTGATACAAAAAATAAAGAGTAATTGAATTCAGATATCGAAACAAGGCATGATATTATTCATTTATTAGAAGTCTTTTACGCTAAGGCATTGAATGATGAAGTAATTGGGTATTTTTTTACGACTGTAAAAAAAGTAAATATGGCGGAACATTTGCCCGTTATAACTGATTTTTGGGAGATGGTATTGTTGGGAGGATCGAATTACAAAAAAAATGCAATAGCGCCTCATTTGCAGCTAAATCAATTGTCGCGATTGGAAGAAAAGCACTTTAATCGATGGGTTCAACTATTCAATTCAACAGTTGACGAACTTTATGAAGGCAAACTTGCAACAATAGCTAAGCAAAGGGCTCTTTCAATTGCTACTGTTATGAAAATTAAAATAATAGAGTCTGCAAAATAAAATTCATGTTCAATGACAATACAGGAAGCGCAGCAACAAGTGGATAAATGGATACAAACTGCAGGAGTGCGGTATTTTAATGAACTTACTAACCTTGGTATTTTAATGGAGGAAGTAGGTGAATTATCGCGCCTGATGGTTCGTACTTACGGTGAACAATCCTTTAAAGAAACAGATAAAAACAGCAACCTCGGAGACGAAATGGCCGATGTGCTATGGGTATTACTCTGCCTTGCAAATCAAACGGGGATCAACCTTGAGGAATCTCTTCAAAAGAACTTTGAAAAGAAAACATTGCGGGATGCTGAGAGGCATTTGAACAATGAAAAACTAAAATAATTTTTTGATAATTATTAAAGACTTCTTTTGTAAAAATCTATTTTGATCCTGAAACAGTAAGACAGAGTTGTGTTACGGCAGGAATAAATTGTCGTATAACCATTCATATTAATGAATAGGGACGCTTCTTAAAAATACTTCGCTCCTTCGTGGCAAAAGATAACCGCAGGCGCAAAGTCGCTGAGAAGTGTACTGTATCTTTCTGCAGTAAAAATTAGTACGTTACCTGTTATTATGACAACTATAAATCAGGGTATAATCATCTACAAAAAAAATCGGGATAGTTTTTTAAATACTTCGTGCCTTCGTGGCAAAATAACCGCAGTCGCAAAGTCGCAGAGAAGAGTACTGTATCTTTCTACTGCAAAAAAATAATAGAGGTACTTCTTAAAACAACTTCGCGTTTTCGTGGTAAAAAGATAACCGCAGGAGGCGCAAAGTCGCAGAGAAAAGTACTGTATCTTTTTACAGCAAAAAAGTAATAGAAGTACTTCTTAAAACAACTTCGCGTTTTCGTGGTAAAAGATAACCGCAGGGGCGCTGAGAAGTGTACTGAAAATTCTTTTGTGTGAAAGCCTCCAGGTAGTTTGTGTTTTTAACCAAAAAGATTCACGAAGAAAGGTAATTGTGATTTCTGAAAAGAGTTCTGTATCCCCATATAATAAAAAATTAGCAGGCAGAATAGGGTTAACATAACATCAGGTGTTGTTATCAAAAATTTTTATACAGTTTCAAACAGGGGTGTTGTTAGCAGGTTATCTTTGTAGCTATGGCAAATGATACAAAAAAATTCCAGGCAATAATTTCTCATTGTAAAGAATATGGTTTCATCTTCCCCTCCAGCGAAATATACGATGGATTAGCAGCAGTATATGATTATGGCCAGTGGGGAAGCGAATTAAAGAAAAATATCCGCGATTATTGGTGGAAGAGTATGACCCAATTGAACGAAAATATTGTAGGCATTGATGCTGCTATTTTTATGCATCCTACAACATGGAAAGCCAGTGGGCATGTCGATAATTTTAATGATCCAATGATAGATAATAAAGACAGTAATAAAAGATACCGGGTGGATCATCTTATTGAGGGATATGCCGAGCAGTTAACTACGGAAGGGAAGGAAAAAGAATCAATCGATTTGATTGAAACAATGGAAGCGTTGCTTGCTAAAGACGATTTTTCGGGATTAAAAAAATTAATTGAGGAAAATAAAGTTAAATGTGCCGTTAGCGGAACTGCAAATTGGACGGATATCCGGCAATTCAACTTAATGTTTTCAACCGAATTTGGATCGACGGCCTCTGCTAATGAAGAAGAAAATAAAATTTATTTGCGACCTGAAACTGCACAGGGAATATTTGTAAATTTTTTTAATGTTCAAAAGACCGGCAGAATGAAAATACCCTTTGGAATTGCCCAAACGGGAAAAGCATTTCGTAATGAAATTGTAGCGAGGCAATTTGTTTTTAGGATGCGTGAATTTGAACAGATGGAAATGCAATTCTTTATTCGGCCGGGAACACAACAGCGTTGGTATGATTACTGGAAAAAACAACGGTTGAATTGGCATTTAAGTTTAGGTATTTCTCAGGAAAAATATCGTTTTCATGATCATCCTAAATTAGCCCATTACGCTATTGCTGCATGTGATATTGAATTTGAATTTCCTATCGGTTTTAAAGAAGTAGAAGGTATACACTCAAGGGGCGATTTTGATTTAAGTCAACACCAGTTGTTCAGTAAAAAAAAGATGCAGTATTTCGATAATGAAATCGATGAATCTACAGGCAAACCCTTTGGTAATTATATTCCATATGTAATTGAAACGTCTATTGGATTAGACCGAATGTTTTTGTTAGTAATGAGTAATTCGTTTGTTGAAGAAGATCTAAGCACAGAAGAAAAGCAAGATAGCAGGGTAGTATTGAAACTGCCACCGATGCTTGCACCTATTAAACTCGCCATTTTACCTTTAATAAAAAAAGATGGCCTGCCAGAAATTGCAAGAGAAATAATGGATAAGTGTAAACCCCATTTTCGATGCTTTTATGAAGAAAAAGATGCAATAGGGAAAAGATACAGAAGAATGGACGCCCTGGGAACTCCTTTTTGTATAACAATCGACCATCAATCGAAAGAAGATCATACCGTAACTATACGATACAGGGATACTATGAAGCAAGAAAGAATTTCTATTAACAAAGTAAGAGAAATTGTGGAAAATCAGATTTCCTGATCTGTGCTGCTTTGTATAATTTTATTTTAAACGTAGTAGTTCAACCTTATCCCTATTTAGTACCAGTTCAAACATGTAATAGCTTGCTTATGATTGCTATCCAGGTTTATGTAAATGTTTTTGTTTTAGCAGGGTTGGCTTTGATGTTTTTTATTATTGGATTTATTTTTCGAAAGAACCAGCTCAATTCTTTGCATAAGAAAATTGTAGACTTAGAAAGAGAAATGCTTTCGTGTCACGCAGAAATATTGCAGTTGCAGCGTGATAAAATAGATTTAATAAAATCAATCACCGAACCACCGATTCCAGTTATTTCAATTAGTTCTGGCAAAGAAGAAAGGTCAGCAGAAAAAATGCCTGATGTAACTTCCCGTAAAAAACTATTGGGTAATTCTGCAATTTTAAAGCAGCAAGCCGGAGGTTAAAAAATCATCCATAGATTTCCAGATGAATACTTTTTTTGTCGTATCCTAATGCGTTAATCCGAAGCTTTGCTTCATCGATCATATTTTTCCAGCCACATAAATAAAAGCGGGCAGGTTTCGGCAACATCATTCCATTATTGTCTGATTGAATAAGCGATTTGCAAATTTCTTCATAAACAGTATGTACATATCCTGTTTTTCCTTCCCATTGCTCGCGCGATAATGTTGGTATATAATTAAACATTGGCAGCTCCTTTTCCAATTGTTTCAACTCATCATAATATAAAAGGTCTGCTTTAGTACGGCTTCCAAAAACGAGATAAATTTCTTTAGAAATAATCTGCTGCTTTTTTATATGTTGAATCATACTTCTAAATGGAGCAATACCTGTTCCGGTGCAAATAAGAAAAATTTGCGTGTCAAGAATAGCAGGCAAAATAAATACTCCCTGCGCTCCACGGAAAGATAGGGTAGCGCCTACCGTTACTTCATTAAAAAGATAGTTGGTGCCTGCTCCTTCCTCCAGACGAACAATAATTAACTCAAAAACATTTGAATCATCCGGCCAACTGGCAATGGAATAACTGCGCCAGCGTTTATTAGGCTTTTCATGAATGGGTAAATCCAATGTAACAAACTGACCCGGTACAAAATCAAACCGCGAAAGTTCCGGAACCTCAATCCAGAAACGTCTTGTAGCGGGCGTTTCATCCTGAAGTCGGATGATTTTACCGGAACGCCAGGGTTGTAACATACTTTTGATTTATTGTGGGTAAAAGTAAACGATTCAGGTATACAAAAAAAAGAGCGGTTATAAGAACCGCTCAAGTGGCCTGCCTTTAATAGCAAGCAATCGTTTCGGAAAGCTAGTGTTTATTTTATTTTATAGCAAGAAATATATTTTTTATTGTTCCGTAATTAAGAATGTACCATTAAAGGTATCTTAAAACAAGCAACGAACGTATGCTTCAACAGACACCATTGCTTGTTTTTAAATTAAGATGTTATTTATCGAACGATCAAAATCTTTCTAAGATACACCTTAGTGCCATGCTGAATTTTTAACATGTATGCATCCGAAGAAATTTTATTGACAGAAAATTGTTCAGAAAATTTACCAATAAAACCCGGATATGTTTTTCTGTATACTTCCTGGCCGGTTATATTTAACAGACTTATCACCATATCTGCTTTCTTTTTTACTTCAAACTGCAACGTAAAGTTTCCTTTATTTGGGTTTGGAAGAGTTTTCAAACCAATTTCTGCAGCATCAATGTCAATCACTGCTGTTATCGTTGAAGTAATTTCGTTTGAAAATAACCGGCACCCCAATGCATCCGATGCGAAAACTTTATAAACACCTGCCTGGGTAGCGGTATAACTTTGAGAGGTGGCCCCTGGTATACTACTGTTGTTTCGGTACCATTCGTAACTGGTAGCAGCCGAACTGGTAAAGGTATTCCCCGAAGCAGTTATAGTAGGCGCGGTTGCAGTGGAAGCAACAATTGCTGTTCTTGGGCTTGCACATTCTGCTAATCCAATTTTCATATTGTAAAAGAAATAATAGAATTTTTGATAAAAATTAGCATCACCCGCTTGAACAGCACTATTACCCGTAATAGAAAAAATACCTGGAATTGAATAAGGGTAAGGATTGGTAGCTATATTATTATTTCTAAAAATTGTTGCACCATCAAGGCACTCAACAATAATGGCATGATCTCCGGTAGGTATTACCGGTAGATTCAATAGAAAGACGGCACCTAAATCTGCGGGATCGTTACCATTTTGCAGGCCTGCTTGTGGCGTTGGATCCGTTGCGTACACATTGATAGTGGTGCTTGCTAAAGGCAAATAACTGTAAGAGCCATTTGTTTCATTGAAATTCGAAATATCTGCAACAGTAAATCGTATTCTACCCGGATTTCCAGTATATAGCCGAACGTTTTCTATTAAAACGGGAACGGTATTATTAATGCGAACAAAATTTCCAACGAATGTATTATAGCCACCATCGGTAAATGCTAATTTATTAACCGGCCCGATAGTAGAGGCTGCTTCATTTTTGGAAACATAATAGGTTTTATTGCCTGTAATTACTGAGGAGCTTGCATTAGGGCCAGACGCAATTGGAACCGTAGCGCCCGGGGCATCAAACCATGAATACGAAGCACCTGCTGTTGGACTATTTACTTTTAAGAGGGCAAGATTTGTTCCGCAAATTTCAGCCTGCCCCGTTGGGGCGGCAGCGTTAGCAGCAATAGCAACGCTAGTAATTAATTGATTGTTCACCGCGTTTTGATCGCCTGCCAGCCCTGTACTTGCAGTTATAGTATAGCTATTTCCACCCACAGCCGCAAAAGGTGTTTGTAAAGTATAGGTAGCATCACTAAACTCAGCAATAGTTGCAGGGTAGGTAGCATTAATAGTTGCCACTGTGGTAGCGCCATTTACAACGGTTACGGTTACTGGTATATTCGGTTGAGCAGATCTTCCGTAATTTTTAATTTTTATGGAGATATATTGATTGTTGTTTGAACAATCTCCTGCAACAGGAGATACCACCGATACAATTCCCAGATCTTTTGAAGGCGCTAAAAATTGAATCCTGAAATCCTGTGTTTCCCCATTTGAATAAGTTCCGCAAGGATTAATATTTGTGGCAACCGTTGTTTCCTGAACAATTACCCGCATAATACTATAGTTATTGGTGACTAACCCCGATGGTATACTTACAGCGCCGGAAAAATTTCCTGTTCCGTTTATAACAGTACTTGTAGCAATCAATTCTCCCGCATCAATAAAATCACCATCATTATTAAAATCAATAAATGCTTTTATAATTTTTGAGGCAACGGTAGCATCACAACTGGATACCTTTACAAAAAATGGAGTGGAAGAATTCGTTTCGATGCCTGCGGTAAATGTGGTATAATTTGTATAACTGGTACATCCAGGTGTATTTCCTTTTTGAAGAGTACCAAAGGATACGCTATCAATTCTTGCACCAACGTTACTTAACGGAGCTGAACTGCAATAGGCTTGTCCACCAACACCGCTTACGATCAGAGAATATGCCTGAGAACCTCTTTGTAGAACTCCCTTATGAGTAATCTCAATCACATAGGATTCACCAGGCACTGCATCAGTAACTTCCACTTTTTCTACATTGTCCCGGAAATTATCTCCTTTTTGAGCAGCCCCCGAGGGTGCTGCAGGATTTAGAATCCAAGGTTGGTAAATTGTTGCACCCTTCTTTATTCTTATATCCAAATCGTGAATCAATTTTAAAGCTGGGTTATTGAGAATGCTTGAAGTTTCTACGGCTCCCTTCGGATCAGTCCAGCTAATGGTAGCTGTTAGGTCACCTTCACCAGAAGCAATAACAGGTAAGGAAAATGTAGCGCCATTATTTAATACACTTTCCTGTATAAGTTGTTTTGTATTATTAGACGTAATAACAGCCGCTGCCTTTTCCATATTCAATAGGCCCCACCCATGCTGATAATCTGGTCCGGTTGTTGGTCCCGATTCACTCGCTGTATGAATGGCGATAGCTTTGATGGTGGCGGCCCTCAAAAAAATTCCAGGGTGAAGTTTATTGTAATGCTCCTGTAACAAAAACAATGAACCAGCGGCACTGGGAGAAGACATTGACGTACCGCTTAAATTAGCATAATCGTTATCACCGGTACCATAGGTAGAAATAAGATCAACTCCATTAGCAACAATATCTGGTTTAATACGACCATCGTCCGTTGGCCCCCAACTGCTAAAGTCGGAAAGCACTACATCTTCTTTGCGGCTATATCCAGATTCAATTGGATCAACAGCTCCAACTGTTAAAATATTTTTTGCACTACCATAAGTTGGAATAATATCATAGGAATCATTGTTGCTGATTCCGGCTGGCCGATTGCCAGAACTTACCATGCTACCTCCTGCGTCAAATCGCCAGTACGCTTCACCTACTGCAGGGCCATTCTCACTTCTCGAATTACCAACAGATTTTACAATCAGGTAAAAAGGCGCATTGAAAGCAATAGAATCCCAAATTTGTGCATCCGTAGAATAATATCCAAATTTATAATCTTCGGTTGTACCTGCCTGTCCCCAAAACTCCCATCGGTTGTCAGTATCATTAAATCGCCACCCGGCAATTGAACCATACGAATGATTTGAAACCAGAAGATTGGCTCCTTCTCCTAACATTTCCGAAAGATGATTATTAAAATCATAGGCAATCAGTTCCTGTATTCCGTATGCCATTCCCCGTGCAATTGGGTTAACACCGCTGGCTATCAATGTTCCGGTTACATGGGTTCCATGGTCAGTAAGCTGCGTGGCATTATCCCGTTGTGTGATCCTATTCCCAAATTCAATATGTGTATTTCTTATTTTACCGCCATCCCATATACCTAATTTACCTTTTACTGAATTACTGGATCCACTTAAATTTAATCCGGTGGAGCCACCGGCCCACAATTTTGAAGTACCTATTGTAGCTGCAGAACGGATATTATTATCAGTGGTCGTATACATTGGATAGCCCTGAAAGTCGATACCCGTTAGCACGGCATATTTACCCTTCTTACCCTCAATGGTTAATGGCCATTTTTTTTCTAATGCTAACTTTATTAATTGCTCCCGCTCCTTTTTTTCAAGCACAGCTTGTTGAAAAGACGCTTCTTTAAGGATGGATGTTTTTGTTATTACTTGCGAAAAAATAAGTGACGGTGAAAAAGTAATAACCATTACAGGTACAATTAAAAGGCGGATTATGCGCATAAAAACTTTATTAATGTATAGTAATAAGAAATAAGTAATTTGTTTTTCAGAAATCAATTATAAATATAAATAAACCCTGCAATGGTGCACAAAAAAAATATTATTCATGTCAGCTCGCTATTAATGCTATTATTACTGATGAGTTCTTTCACGAATTATTGTTTTCGCAAGAAGAACGGTATTAAAGGGACCGTTTTCATCATTTCCGGAAACCAGATGCCCTCTCCCGATTTACCTTCCGTTGCGCCCAAATCGTTTCAAACAACACTATATGTATATGAAAAAACAAATTTACAACAAGTAGAAAGGCAAAATAGTTCTTCATTTTATACATCCATTCAAACCAAACTTATAAAAGAGATACGAACGGATGCCAGAGGCAGATTCAAAATCCGACTTCAGCCGGGCGAGTATTCCATATTCACTAAAAAAGGCGACCTCTTTTATGCCAATACCTTCGACAAGGACAATACGATTGCACCGATTAAGGTGGTTGCCGGAAGGTATAGTGAAATAATAATTAAAGTTGACTATGATGCTGTTTATTAAAGACTATACGAAATAATTGATGAAAAGGAGGGGATAAATCAATAAATTTGCTGTTCTTTAAAGGAGTTTAGTCAGCGTGAGTACGAGCCTGGAAGCATTAATTAAAAATTATCAGCATACCCCCCGCCTTTTAGAACTGGCGGACAAACTTTCTATTGCCCAGCCCCAACTTATTCAATTAAAAAATTTACAGGGAAGTGTTTCCGCTTTTGTAATTGGAAGTATTTTTTTACAAGAAGCTGCCAGCAAACTAAATCATGTAATTGTTTGTGAAGATGCTGAAGCGGCAGCCTACCTGCACAATACGTTTGAAAGTTTAACAGGGGCCTTAAACCTTTTTTATTTCCCATCATCTTTTAAGAATCGAAAAAATTTTCGTTTGCTTAATGCGTCGCATGTAATGATGCGAACAGAAACACTTACCAAATTTGCGTTGGCTACCGGCAATCGTACCGGTGCATTTATTACCTATCCGGAAGCTTTGTTTGAAAAAGTAGTGATTCCTGCTACCCTTTCCGCTAATATAATACATATCAAAGCCGGCGATGTATTGGATGTAAATGGATTGATGGAGAAAATGGTGAATTATGGATTTGAACGAACAGATTTTGTATATGAACCCGGGCAATTTGCATTACGGGGTGGCATACTTGATATTTATTCCTACGGAAATGAAAAACCCTATCGGATAGAACTGTTTGGCAATGATGTAGATTCTATCCGAATTGTAGATCCTGAAACACAACTGAGTGAACGCAAATTATTACAGGTAACTATTATTCCCAATGTAGAAACACAATTTGAGAGCGGAGAAAAAATTTCGTTATTTGAATTTCTACCCAGGAATACGGTGTTTTGGCTACAAGATGCACTTCAAACAAAGGAAAAATTAGTACAACAAGAAGAAGATTTACAATTATGGATGCAGTTGCAGGAATCAACTGCAAACCTGGAAGCTATATCCGTTAGCCAAAAGCAAAAACTGTTTAATCGGGAAGAAGAAGATCGATCAATTAAAACAGCAGCTACTTTTGATGATTTTATTACTGCTGATAATGCATTCATTCAATTAAATAAGTTTTCAATTATAGAGTTTGGTCAAAATAGTATGCAGGGCATTAGTCCGCTACTTGGTCCGGGTTATCCACTACCAACTCAACTATTATTTTCAACTAAACAACAGCCGGCTTTTAACAGGCAGTTTGATCTGCTGATAAAAGATTTGAAAAACTGGATTGCAAAAGGCTTTACTATTTATTTATTTGCTGATAACCCGCGCCAGCTCGAACGGCTCCATACTATTTTTGAAGATTTGAAAGCGGAAATACCATTCATTCCAATTCCTGTTTCTATTCATGAAGGTTTTATTGATGAAGAATTGAAAGTGGTTTGTTATACCGATCACCAGGTTTTTCAACGATACCATAAATACAAAGTAAAACAGGCATACAATAAAAATAAAGCACTAACCCTTCGAACTCTGCGTGAATTACAACCAGGCGACTACGTTACACATATTGATCATGGAGTTGGCGTTTACAGTGGCCTCCAAAAAATTGAAGCCCATGGAAAATTACAGGAAGCTGTACGAATTATTTACCGGGATAGTGATATACTCTATGTAAATATCAATTCTCTTCATAAAATATCTAAGTATACCGGCAAAGAAGGCTCGGTGCCTAAAGTAAATAAATTGGGTAGTGATGTATGGAATAAATTAAAAGAAAAGACGAAAGTAAAGGTTAAAGAAATTGCCTTCGACCTTATAAAGTTATATGCACAGCGAAAGGCGCAGGAAGGTTTTCAATTTGCCCCGGATAATTATATGCAAATAGAATTGGAAGCTTCCTTTATTTATGAAGATACGCCCGATCAAAGCAAGGCTACTGCAGACGTAAAAAAAGATATGGAAACAGCTTCTCCTATGGACAGGCTGGTTTGCGGCGATGTAGGATTTGGTAAAACAGAAATTGCCATTCGGGCCGCATTCAAAGCATGTATAGATGGAAAACAGGCTGCTATATTGGTACCAACCACCATACTTGCATTTCAGCATTATAAAACATTTAAAGATCGCTTAAAGGACTTTCCGGTTACTGTTGATTATGTAAACAGATTCAAATCATCCAAAGAAAAAAAAGAAACCTATAAAAAATTAGAAGAAGGAAAAATTGATATTATCATTGGTACGCACTCCTTACTTGGCAAAGATGTAAAATATAAAGATCTTG
The DNA here is from genome assembly GCA_031378605.1 of Chitinophagaceae bacterium. Lineage (GTDB taxonomy): Bacteria > Bacteroidota > Bacteroidia > Chitinophagales > Chitinophagaceae > Endoryza. The sequence continues at coordinate 23,961 of JANNEK010000329.1, forward strand.
GTTTGCTGGTTATTGATGAAGAACAAAAATTTGGGGTAGCACATAAAGAAAAAATAAAAACACTAAGAACCAATGTAGATTGTTTAACACTAACTGCTACACCTATACCAAGAACGCTTCAATTTAGTTTAATGGGGGCAAGGGATTTGAGTATCATCAATACACCACCTCCCAACCGCCAACCTATTCAAACCGAGGTACAGTTATTTAATCAGGATTTTATACGTGATGCAATCTATTATGAAACCGAAAGAGGCGGCCAGGTTTTCTTTATCCATAACCGGGTTCAGGGATTGGCAGAAATGGCAGGAATCCTGCAAGGGCTTTGTCCGGATCTAAGTATTGGATTTGCACATGGGCAATTAGAAGGTCATGAACTGGAAGAACGCATTCTGGATTTTATTGATAAGAAATATGACGTACTTGTATGCACGAATATTGTAGAAAGTGGGGTAGATATTCCCAATATGAATACTATTATTGTAAACAATGCGCACCAGTTTGGGCTCAGCGATCTTCATCAGTTGAGGGGAAGAGCCGGACGCAGTAATAAAAAAGCTTTTTGTTATTTGCTGGCACCTCCCATCAGTACCTTACCGAACGATTCTAAAAAAAGATTGCAAACATTAGAGCAACACAGCGAATTGGGAAGTGGCTTTCAAATTGCCATGCGCGATCTGGATATTCGTGGTGCGGGAAATATGTTAGGGGGAGAACAAAGTGGGTTCATGGCCGAAATTGGTTTTGAAATGTATCAGAAAATTTTGGAAGAAGCAATCAGGGAGTTAAAGCGAACCGATTTCAGGGACCTGTTTAAAGAAGAAATATCGAAGCAGGAAGATTTTGTTCAGGATTGTACCATTGATACCGATCTGGAGATACTGATACCCGATAGTTATGTAGAAAGTATTACGGAACGGTTATCATTATATACAAGATTGGATAATTGCTATACAGAAGAAGATCTGCAGCATTTTTTTGTTGAGTTGCAGGATCGGTTTGGACCGGTACCCAAAAAAGTAATTGATTTGTTTGATATTGTGCGTTGCCGGAAATTAGCTGTTGGCCTTGGTTTTGAAAAGATGTTGCTGAAAGATGAACTACTAAAGTGTTATTTCGTTAACAAACCCGATTCGCCTTATTTTGAATCAGAAACATTCCGATTATTACTTAATTATATTCAAACCCAAACCAATAACGCAAAATTAAAGCAGGTGGGTAAATTATTTATGCTGGTGATTGTAGATATAAAAAATACGCAACAATTATTGTGGATGCTTCAGCATATGCATAAGGCGGTAACCGGGCAAACTGCTTTGGCTTAAAAAAGCATGAAAAAGATTTCAATAAGCTCGTTTATACAATTCTTAGAGGCTGTCTAAAAATGATTTTATATTTTTTTGTATAGCCGCAGATTCGCAGATGTAGTACGGATAAGTTATCCTAGTTGAGGTTTTTTAATCTGCGAATCTGCGGCTTCCATTATTAGAAATATGAATTTTAGACAGGTTCTTAGAGGCTTAAATTTATTTTGGGTGTCACATGTGGAAAACAGGAAAAAGCATGAAAAAGATTTCAATAATATTATTTATAGTAGGGTTTTATGTAAATGTATTTTCTCAGGAAAATTTTACAGGGTCATTAAAATTTGTTTCTTCAGGTATTGGGGAGACAGAAACATATACTGTAACCTACTACATTTCAGCACTAAGGTTATTGATGGTCGGTAATAATGAAAATAATATAAGGAGACAAACTACCCGACGAATCGTAGATATCTCCTCCCGGAAACATTATTGGATTAATGACAGAGAAAAGATAGCATTGGAAGAAGATATCAAAAATGAATATCCAACAAGAAATTTCAAGCGGGTTGATTCAACAAAGCCAATATTTGGATTCAATGCCCGATATTATTTCAGCGATATGAACGTGAAGAATCCGACCTCAAATACGGATAGATACAAAATAGGAATTTGGGTATCCGACTCCCTTAGCATTGGAAATATTCCTGACGATTTATACCTGGTAAATTTTAATGTATACAAAGGAAGAATAATGGTAGGCGATGAAGGCTGGTATTACTTTGATTATGGATTTATGCAAGATAGCGGTCATACAGTTTCCAGACTCATTTCTTTAAAAAGAGAAAAACTCCCCGATAGTCTTTTTCAAATTGGCAAAGGATATACGATTGAAAAATATACCAGCGAAAGATATGATGAACTGTTTATTAAGCTGGATTATGAGGAAGTATTGGAAATGATTAAGAAAAACGGGTATTAATTCGATGTATTTAATTATTTTTTACCTGGATGAATTGGGTAAAGATTTGCACAAACATATTTGATCTGATATAGTTTGTCAAAGAAATTCGTAATTTAACCGAAACAACTTATTTATGAGCGATCAATTCAACTCCTTTCTTGGCACCGAAGAGCCAGCTTTGTATACACCAACAAATGATGAAAAATCGATGGGAATGTTAAGCCATCTATTAGCTATATTCTTCGGATTTTTAGCACCACTTATTATTTATCTTATCAAGAAAGATGAATCGAAGTATGTAGGAGAGCAGGCAAAAGAATCGCTTAATTTTCAACTCACCATGATGATTGCCTATATCATATGCTTCTTCCTGATGTTTATACTAATTGGAATTTTCCTGATGGTGATTCTTCATGTATTCCGATTGGTTGTATGCATTATTGCAACAATTAAAGCAAACGAAGGAAAAATGTATCGTTATCCTTTTACGATACGAATTATAAAATAAGAGGATTCAACTATAAAAGCCGCAGGAATAGGGATCGTTCTATTATTCTTGCGGCTTTCTTTTTAAGGAAGTAGTTAGCTACAAACTTTTTTCCATCTCTACATGCGGTATCGTTATTTCCAAAAATTCTTCACTGCTTACTTTGTATCCTAATTTTTCAAAAAAACCAGTAACTGGCTTACGGGCATGCATCGTAATTTTCTTATACCCGTTGTCTCTGGCAATATTTTCTGCAAATTGAATAAGGGCCCGGCCAATTCCTTTTCCTTGCAGGTTATTAAGAACAGCCATCTGACGAAGTCTCACTCCCGCATCAATCTGGCGAATAAGCATACAGCATCCCAGCATTTTTTCCTCTTCGAATGCGCCAATAAGAATTTGTTC
>JANNEK010000337.1:0-20305 GCA_031378605.1 Chitinophagaceae bacterium
GTCATTTCTTTGGTTACCTAATCAGCGAATGATGAAATACTAATTTTCAATTCGCCAATGGCCGATACCAAACCTTATTAATATTAATCTTGACTTTTTACTAACAGGATCATTCGTATTATTTGCTTGCTTATGCGTAGCTTTATAAAAATTTACCAATGAAAAAATTAGCTTTTATTGTCATTACCCTTTTTTCTACCCCTATATTATTTGCTCAGCAACATAGCCTTGTTAAATTATGGGAAACGGATTCGTTATTGAAGGTTCCTGAATCAGTTTTGCCCGATTTTAAAAACAAAGTGTTGTATGTTGCGAATATCGACGGTACTGATCCATGGGGAAAAGACGGTAAAGGTTCAATAGGCAAGGTGGGATTGGATGGAAAAATTATTTCTGTAGAATGGGTTCGCGGTCTGAATGCTCCAAAAGGCATGGGAATGTTTCGAAATAATTTATATGTTGCCGATTTAACGGAAGTAGTTGTAATTGATATTAAGAAGGGAGAAATCATTAACCGAATACCTGTTCCAAATGCCGAGGGGTTAAATGATATTACCGTAAGCCCTAAGGGAATTGTATATGTTTCCGATTCGAAAGCGAAAAGAGTCTATATGATAAAAGGTACTAATGCTAATCCTTTTTTGGAAGGATTGCAGGGCCCCAATGGTGTGTTATGGCATAAAGAAAGTTTGTATGTGCTGGATAAAGGAGGTTTATATAAAGTAGAATTTGACCGAAAGCTTACAAAATTAGCCGATGGAATGGAAGGGGGCACTGATGGAGTAGAAGCCGTGTATAATAAGGAATTCGTTGTGTCGTGCTGGGCCGGTGTTATTTATTATGTGAATGCCGATGGTACGAAAGATCTTTTACTCGATACCAGAAATGAAAAGAAGAATACTGCTGATTTTGGGTACGACGCAGCGTTACGGATTCTTTTTGTTCCTACATTTTGGAAAAATACGGTAGTTGCTTATAAGCTGAAGTAAAAATAAATAGGGTATGTATTTTATCATACACTTAGCAAATCCTTTTCTTAATTTAGGGGAATAATTTTTTGCATGAACTTTAGTTTTACCAATTTATCATATAAACAAACGGGTTTTTTTTCTTCCATTGTTATTGATTATTTAGATCAATCACCAAAGCTTCAACCTTTTTATAAGCATCCCGTTTCGAAACAAGGAATAGAAGATTTAATTATAACGCGGCAGGGTAGCAGCATTGATAGGATGGTTTTAGTCGAACATTTGAATAACCAATACAAATCCATTTCCACGTCGGATAAAGTATCGCAAAACATTATTTCTTTAAAAGAGAAGAATTCTTTTACGATTACTACTGCGCATCAGCCCGCTCTATTTACGGGTACACTCTATTTTATCTATAAAATTATTCATGCAATAAAGTTGGCGGATCAGTTAAATAAGGAATATCCTTCCAGCCATTTCGTACCTGTATACTGGATGGGAAGTGAAGATGCTGATTTGGATGAATTAGGAAAATTTTATTTGAGTGGTGAAAAAATTATTTGGGATACCAAGCAAACTGGTGCCGTTGGTAAAATGAATACTAAGGGTCTTGATAAATTAATCAATCGAATTGATGGTGAATTATCGGTGCTTCCATTCGGTAATGAGTTAATACAGTTACTCAAAGATTCTTATCTCAATTCGCCTGATGTTCAAACCGCAACCTTCGCATTATTGAACACGTTATTTGCAGATTATGGATTGTTAGTATTAATACCTGATTCAGCGTTATTGAAACGACAAATGATTCCTGTATTTGAGGATGACCTGTTTCGCGAAAAAGCTTCTGAAATTGTATCAGCAACTATAAATGAACTTTCAAAAAATTATAAAGTACAAGCTACGCCGCGTGAAATAAATTTATTTTATTTGAATGATAATAAAAGGCAGCGGATTGTAAAAGCAGGAAATTTATTCAACGTTCATACAACGGCACTTAGTTTTACAGAGACAGCCATTCGTCAGGAACTACAAGATCATCCGGAACGTTTTAGTCCGAATGTTATTCTGCGTGGGTTGTACCAGGAAACAATTCTTCCAAATATTGCATTTATTGGAGGTGGGGGTGAAACCGCCTATTGGCTTGAATTAAAAGATCTTTTCCATCATTATAAAATTTCATTTCCAATCTTAATTCTCCGGAATTCATTTTTGATTGTAGAAAAAAAATGGAAAGAAAAATTAAAAAGTTTAAATTTTCCGGTAGTTGAATTTTTTAGATCCGAACAGCAATTACTAGCTGAATTGGTAAGTCGAAATAAGAATGGGCAGTTGAAATTGGTGAACGAAATGGAAGCCTCCGATGAACTATATGCCAAATTAAGAATTAAAGCTGGTGAAATTGATCATAGTTTATTGAATCATGTTGATTCATTAAAAGTACGTACGATAAAATCGCTTAAGGAACTCGAAAAAAAATTACTTCGGGCTGAAAAAAGAAAATATGAAGTGGAGATCAGGCAAATAAACACTTTAAAAGCAGCCCTATTTCCAAAAGATGGATTGCAGGAGCGAATCGAAAATTTCATGCCTTATTACGCAAAATGGGGCAAAGATTTTTTTTCACTGCTTTATAAATATTCTGGTACACTCGAACAGGAATTTGGAGTGATTGAAGAACAATAAAATTATTTTATTAATTGGTTGGTGAAGACACCAGCCATTTGAAAAATAATTAAATTATTTCAATGCAAACGCAACATATTGATCACTTGATTTAGTGCCTAATTTACCACCTCCACATGCAATCACTATATATTGTTTCCCATTCAATTCATACACAGATGGCGTTGCAAAACCAGGGGCAGGTAAGTCATATTCCCATAATAGTTTTCCGCTAAACTTATTAAAGGCTCTCAATTTACCATCTCGTGCCGCTGCGATAAATACAATTCCGCCAGCAGTAACAACCGGCCCTCCATAATTTTCAGTTCCTGTTGCTGGAATACCTTTTGCTTTTAATGCTTCATATTCTCCCAATGGAATTTTCCATACAAGTTCTCCTGTAGATAAGTTAATAGCGTTTAAAGTACCCCAGGGCGGACTTATTGCAGGATAACCCTCCGGGCTAAGAAATTTATTATATCCAGTCATAGTATAAGGCATACTATTAATACTATCAATCGGATGAGCAATTGCTTTAAATCCTTTTTGTTGATTTTTTTTCTGCGCTAACACAAAAGAAACAAGCGCATTTTTTTCTTCTTCTGCAAATTGTTTAAAAGAAGGCATCATTCTTCTTCCGCTATTTACCAATGTAAGAAATTCCTCCTGCGAATATTTTTTTTCGATATTTAGTAACGATGGATTGTTTCCGGTTCCTTTTCGGTCGGCACCATGACAGGTCATACAATATTGGTTGTATATCCGTTGGCCTGCCTGTAAATAATTTTCTTTGCCGGGTTTACTTCTTTTATTCTCCACCATCTCCATTACCCATGCCATTTCGTTTGCATTAACATATAGAATGCCTGTCTGTGGATCAAAGGCCGGACCACCCCATTCAGCACCTCCATCATAGCCAGGTAATACTATCAAAGGTTTTTTTCCTGGAGGGGTAAACATATTTCCATAACGGCTACCATCAATTGTTTTTTTGATTTTGGCAAAGCTACTATCGGGCAAATAGGGATTCAGGTCGTTTGCCGTTATTGTTTGCCGAACAAAAGGAGCTGGTTTCGTAACAATGGGCTGAGTTGGCCACACTTTTTCACCGGTTAAATCACTCACAGTATCTACAGGTATTTCATCAATATCATATATTGGCTTACCTGTTTCGCGTTCAAATATAAAAATCATTCCGCTTTTGGTAGGCTGGGCAACTGCATCAATTTGCTTTCCTTCTTTGGTAATAGTTATTAATGCGGGTGGTGTAGGTAGATCCTTATCCCATAAATCGTGATGTAAAAACTGAAAATGCCAGATACGTTTGCCTGTATTTGCGTTGATGGCAATCAAACAGTTTGCAAACAGGTTTGAACCTTTTCGTTTACCACCATAAAAATCGTAGGCTGCAGAGCCAGTAGGAGCAAAGAGTATTCCTCGTTTTTCATCGAGGGAAAACCCACTCCACACATTAGCCCCTCCAATATGTTTGTAATTCGTAGAATCTTCCCAGGTTTCGTAACCATATTCACCCGGATATGGAATGGTATGAAATATCCATTGCTGTTTGCCGGTACGTACATCATACGCACGTATATGCCCAGGTGCAGAAGGAGGTGCTTCATCAACTCTTGTTCCTAAAATCAATAAATCTTTAAAAATAATACCCGGTGAAGTATTTGCTAATAGCAAATCGTTTACATCGCGACCCAATCCTTCACTTAAATCAATGCTCCCGTTTTTTCCAAATGTTTGAATTGTTTTACCGGTAATGGCATCTATAGCAAAGGTATGAGACCCTGCCGTATAGAAAATGCGCCTATCATCCTTGCCATCGCTCCAATAAGTTACTCCACGTATATTGATCATGGCATGAAACGCCGAACGATCGTTGTCAAAATTTGTTTTACTATTGGGATCAAACAACCATTTTTGAACACCGGTTGATGCATCAACGGCAAATAATTTCATTTGGGGACTCGTACCGTAAAGGATTCCATCAACAATAATTGGATTGCATTGTATTTGCGAATGATTTGCCGTATCAACATCGCGACTGCTGTAGGTCCAGGCTACTTGTAATTGCGCAACATTGGTGGTGTCAATTTGTGTTAGTGAAGAATATCTTATTCTTTCAGAAGAACCGCCATAAGATGGCCAGGAAGAATACGCCCTGTTCTTGCTTTTGCATCCAATTATAATAACAATGAAAGTTGCAATTGATAACCTGTTAATGTGTTTATTCATATAAATTATAGGTAACTATCTAAATTGAAAATTTTTCTACAGATGAGATAATAATCTCCTTTATCCTTAGTGCCAATACTACTCCCGTAACTGAACCTAAAATCAATTCTATTGATTCACCATCCTCAATACTATTAAATGCTTGTTCATTTATTAAGAGATATTTATTACTTATTGTGGGATGAAAGAGAAGATAATTTTTCCTAAAAGGTTCAAAGTATTTTCGGGCTTTAAACTCCACCACTACTTTATTACCCTCTTTCAATTCTTTATTGAATGGTTTTATTCTTTTTTTATAATCATTTAATACAAAAAAAATAAATATTGTCAGGAAAAATATAAAAACAATCAGATATATTGATTCATATTGTGTGGTAGTAATAACTCTATCGATTGATTTCGGCTTTGCATAAAAATAGGCAAGCAAAAGAGCCATAAAAAAAGGGGCATAGGTTTTTGCCAACGAAGAATATCCTTTCTCTATTTTTGATTTGATAAGAGAAATTTCTTCTTTAGTGTATGCTTTTTCCATCTAATTATTAAATTCAATAATCAATATTGTCCGACTAAACTCATCTTAATAATTATTATAAGCCTTTTGCAGAGCGGGTTCCGGCCCCCTCTCCTTAAAGAGAGGGTTGGGCCTGCCTGCCGGCAAAGGCAGGGTGAGGTAACTCTTACAAATGAAGCGTTTAACTTCTTTAGTCGGACAATAGTGTTCAATAACCTAAATTTGAAAGTATGATTCGTATCAATGAAAAAAAATATTGAGAAAAAACTTATTTGAGATTGCTAAATTACCCGATCACTAATCTTCCCCGTCTTCTTATTTTTAATAATTACTTTTTTTGCACCATAATGTGTTACCTCTTCCTTTACTAAATAATGATCGGCATCGTATTCAACAAGATGAGAATCTTTACTGAATCCTTCTTTTCCTCTCCAGATATCCAGCTTTACCGGTTCCCATAATTTTGACTTGGCCGAACGATAGGCCGCATCCAGCACACAGTTGACCACATAGCCATCATAAAAGGTTTCCTTTGGTGCTTTGTTGGCTTCCATCGAATTAAACATATCCATAAACATATGGTTATACCCCAATTCATTTAATTCATCACCTACCGGAAACAACCAACCGCTATTACTTTCTGCTTTCTCAGCAATATAATCGCCGCCCTTGCCTGTTGTAAACATTTCAAAACCTGTACGCAAAAAACTATTGATCCAAATCGTTCCTTCGGTACCCATTACCTCATCACGCAAATCTAATCCTCCTCTAAAAGTCCAGCTTACTTCAAATTGAGCAATAGCGCCATTTTCATATTTAATTAAACCGATAGCATGGTCCTCCGCATCAATAGGTTTTACCTGTGTATCGGCCCAGCACATCACCTCAATTGGTTTAATATCTTTTCCAATATAACTTCTTGTTATCTCAACGCAATGACAACCCAAGTCAAGAATACATCCTCCGCCCGCCTGTTCAATATCCCAGAACCAATCGCTATGCGGGCCGGGGTGTGTTTCTCTCGACTTAGCCCAAAGTATTCTTCCCAATGCGCCGTTCCGTACACTTTCCTGGGCCTTTAAAAACTTCGGAGTATATACAAGATCTTCGAGGTATCCGTTGAATATGCCTGCTTTTTCAACGGCCTCCAACATACGCTTTGCTTCCACCGCATTTCTTCCAAGAGGTTTGGTAGTAATGACCGCTTTTTTATGTTTGCAACATAACAGTACTGCTTGTTCGTGCAAATTATTGGGTAAGGCGATACATACTACCTGCACATCTGGATTTGCAATCGATTCTTCCATATCAATGGTCCAATGGTCACATTTATAGTCGACCGCAAATTTCTTAGCACTTTCTTCGCGCCGCGAATAAATGCTTACAATATTGTCCTTGCTTCTGTAACCCTGTAAAGAATCTGCATAAAAACGTCCGATAAATCCGGAGCCAAGCATAGAGATGTTCATGTGTTTAGTTTAAAGTTTGTAGTGTATAGTTTGTGGTTGATAAAAATAATAAACTTTAAAAGCAATTATTTAGCTATAATAACAGCAAACCACAGACTATAAACTGTATTAAGTTACTTTTAATTTTACTTTATCCTTAAAAAACAATACGAATAAAACCAATACGGCTACTGCTATCCCCGCAGGCACCATCCAAACACTTGTCCAATTGGTGATGGCAGATATTCCTATACCCGTTGTATACTTATCCTTTACGATGCCCGATAATACCGAACCAATTCCCATTCCAAGGCCATAGGTAGCAAGGGCGATCAATCCCTGTGCCGACGATTTTATTTTTTCACCTGCTTTCTTATCAGTATAAATCATACCACTAACAAAAAAGAAATCATAACAAATCCCGTGAAGAAGAATACCGCCATACAGCATCCATTCCCCACTACCTCCATTACCATAACTAAAAAACAAGAAGCGTACAATCCATGCGAGCAAACCAATCATTAATATATTTTTAATACCAAATCTTCCGTAGGCAAAGGGTAAGAGCAACATAAAGAATACTTCTGATATTTGACCGATCGACATTTTATTTTCAACATAAAATGTTTGAGGCAATGCAGCACCCGGATTGGCCGACATAAATGCAGTTTTATAGGCATCTGTAATGGAAGGATTGCCCATTGCGTAATAAAAAGAAAGAGGGATACAGATTAATACAGATGCTATAAAGAAGATCGTAAATGAACGATTCTTAAATAATACAAACGCATCTTTTCCCAATATTTGACCGGCACTCACAGGACCCAAAATAGTTGGTGGCGTTTTAGGAAGCGTAAAAGAAAAGATACCCATCACAATTGCCATTGCCATCGAAACATAAAAGATGTTTACTTTATCACCCCAGCCCATCCATCCAACAAGATTTGTTACAACGATCCATGCGATTGTTCCCAATACTCGAATAGGAGGAAATTGTTTTTCCGGATTATCCATTTGACGCATAGAAATGGAACTCGTTAATGCAATGGTTGGAGCAAATGTTAAGCAATAGAGCAGCATCATCCAATAAAATGTATTGTAATCGGTAATTTGTGTAAGCGAATAAAGAATTGCGGCGCCAATTAAATTAAGAATCCCCAATACTCTTTCGGCATTAAAAAAACGATCGGCCATCATTCCTACAAAAAACGGCGAGATGATCATTGCGATGGAGAACGTGGCATAAATATTTCCTACCTGGGTTCCGGTAAAATTAATTGCCAGCAAATATTTTGAAAGCTGCCCGTACCAGGCCCCCCAAACTACGAACTGCAAAAACATCATAATCGAGAGCTGGATGCGGATATTCATTTTCATATAGCTGTTGTTTTGGTAATAGTAAGAGGGAAATTACAAACAAATTGGATAAGGACATCGTCCTTTATAAGAAATTTTACTTTATCGATTTCTGAGTATAGTTTTACTCAAACTGTAACTGCTGATAAGCACCATGAGGTAAAAATTTGTATCGTGGCTATTTTGAAACCTGGTCTTTACCTCGATAAATTAATTATCTTGTATGATTCAATCTTAACAAGAATATGTATCGGTTGATCCCTTTCTTTTTCGTAACGATTCTGGTAATTGCTTGCAATTTATCGCCTAAAACAGCTTTGGAAGGTGTCGATTTTCCTGTTGAACTCACTCAGTTCGTTACCTATAAAAATAATCCCCTCTTTACCGGCACAGGTATCGGAACGTGGGATAAAGAAATTCGCGAACGGGGATATATATTAAAAGAAGATAGCGGCTATTATCTTTGGTACACAGGTTACACACTTATTGATAGTATAAAATACCTTGGGTATGCAACTTCGTCGGATGGGTTAACCTGGATAAAATATCCCGGTAATCCAATCTATAAAGCAAATTGGGTGGAAGATATGTGTGTAATCAAGGATAACGGTACCTATTATATGTTTGCTGAAGGAAGAGGCGATACGGCGCATTTATTAACGTCAACGGATCGAATTCATTGGAAAGAACAGGGAAATCTTGATATTAGATTAGTGAATGGAAAACCTATTCCGCCTGGTTCTTTTGGTACCCCAACCATTTGGAAAGAAAATAATGTATGGTACCTTTTTTATGAACGGGGAGATCTTGGAATATGGCTGGCTACTTCGCCAGATTGTAAAAAATGGACGAACATTCAAGATGAACCCGTTATCAAAATGGGACCTGATGCATATGACCAATTTGCAGTTGCTATGAACCAAGTTATTAAATACAAAGGTTTGTACTATGGTTACTATCATGCATCTGCTTTTAAAGACTGGAGGGAATGGTCAACCAATGTAGCAGTTTCTGCAGATCTGATACATTGGAAAAAATATCCTAAAAATCCATTGGTAAAGAATAATAAATCCAGCGGCATATTGGTGAATGATGGAAAACGATTTCGACTATACACCATGCATCCTGAAGTGAATGTTTACTTTCCTGTAACGGATAGTATTCCCTAGACTTACAATTAACTTATCGCCTTTATTTATTGCCTTTTGCTGATACATGTTCACTTGTGACCTTGTGTCCTTGTGGTAAAACACTTTACTTATGTTTTACTTGTGATCTTGTGTCCTTGTGGTAAAACACTTTGCTCAGATTTTACTTGTGGTCTTGTGTCCTTGTGGTAAAACACTTTACTTATGTTTTACTTGTGATCTTGCGTCCTTGTGGTAAAAGACTTTACTCAGATTTTACTTGTGATCTTGCGTCCTTGTGGTAAAATAATTTGCTCAGGTTTTAGTAGCTTACAAAAAATTTCTATAGAACCATAAAGCCATTTGAAATGAAAATCTGTAATTTATCAAATCGTATCTTCGTTTTGATTCCTTCCTTTCTCTTTGTAAGTATTCTTTCCTGTAATAATCCGGATACGGATACCACAGATGCAAAAAAAACCGATAGTATTTCCGATGAACAAAAACATCTCCCTGAAAATGCGTTAAAGGGACTTGAAATTGCAGATGGACTTGAGGTTAAAGTCTTCGCTACAGAACCTATGCTGAAAAATCCTACAAATATAGATGTGGATGAACATGGAAGGGTGTGGGTAACCGAAGCTTACAACTACAGACCCGCTATCAATGGTAACGCTACAACTGCATTGGGGGATCGAATCGTGATTTTGGAAGATACCAATGGTGATGGAAAAGCAGATACCTCAAAAATATTTTATCAGGGTCCCGAAATGAATGCTCCATTAGGAATTTGTGTATTGGGCAATAAAGTGATCGTTTCTCAAAGCCCTTTTGTTTGGGTTTTTTATGATGATAATGGAGATGATAAAGCCGACCGCAAAGAAATTCTGTTTAGTGGAATAGGAGGAGAACAACACGATCATGGCGCCCATGCATTTACGTTTGGCCCAGATGGCAAGTTGTATTTCAATATGGGTAATGAAGGAAAGACCCTGAAAGATAAGAATGGAAAAGATATATTGGATCAGGATGGAGACGTTATCGGACCAAAAAAATATAAGCAGGGATTAGTTTTTCGTTGCAACCCCGATGGCTCCCAGGTAGAATGTTTAGCAAGTAATTTTCGTAACCCCTATGAAGTAGCAGTAGATAGCTATGGTACATTATGGCAAAGTGATAATGATGATGATGGCAACAGAGGAACCCGAATTAATTATGTAATGCAATACGGTAATTATGGATTTACAGATGAAATAACCGGTGCAGGGTGGCAATCGAATAGAACCAATATCGAAGACTCAATTCCTCTCCGGCATTGGCATTTAAATGATCCGGGTGAAGTACCCAATTTGTTACAGACTTATGCTGGTTCACCAACGGGAATGATTATTTATGAAGGTTCTTTGTTGCCGGCTCCATTTCAAAACCAAATGATTCATTGCGATGCCGGGCCAAATATTGTGAGGTCCTATCCAATTAAAAAAAATGCCGCAGGTTACTCAGCAACCGTCGTAAACATTCTTAATGGTGCAAAAGATCAATGGTTTCGACCAGCCGATATTTGTGTTGCACCAGATGGTTCGCTGTTTATAGCAGATTGGTACGACCCTGGTGTAGGTGGGCATGCCGCCGGCGATCAAACAAGAGGAAGAATTTACCGGGTTGCTCCCGCCGGACTTAAGTACAGTATTCGAAAAGAAAATTATGATTCACCAAAGGGTGCTTTAGCGGCACTACAAAGTCCTAATCTTTCTGTTCGATACCACGCCTTTACTGCACTAACGCAAATGGGTGAAAAAGCAAAACCTGAATTGGAACAATTGTGGAATTCTTCATCAGCAAATGCCAGAATGCGCGCAAGGGCCTTTTGGGTGTTAGTTAAAATGAGCAATACTACGGCAGCTACTTATATCCAACAGGCAATTAAAAACGAGCTGCCTGATTTGCGAATTACAGGTATTCGGGCGGCGCTCCAATCTAAGAGCGAAATTAACAAAGCTGTACGAGCATTGGTGAATGACACAGATCCCCAGGTGCGCCGCGAATGTGCATTAGCGTTACATCACTATAACTCACCTGATGCGGCAGAATTATGGACGACACTTGCCACACAATATGATGGGAAAGATCGTTGGTATTTGGAAGCCCTTGGTATTGGGGCCGACAAACAATGGGATAAATTCTTTGGTGTTTATTTAGCAACAGTAAAAGACCCGGTGGTATCGGAACCCGCCAGAGATATCGTTTGGCGGGCTCGTACGGATAAGGCTGTTCCCTTTATAGCTTCACTTGCTGCTGATAAAAAGATTGATTTGAAAAATAGATTAAGGTATTTCCGTGCACTTGATTTTAATAGTGGTCCTGCAAAAGCCAACCTGCTTTTAAAAATGATAGAAGAAAATGGAGGTGACGAAGTAGCTTTTAATAAAGTAATTCTGTATACGTTGGATTTAAAAACAGTAAAGCAATCCGCCAGTGCCCAAAAAGCTCTTACGGCCGTTTTACAATCGGTTAATGGCACAGATGAATTTGTAGAGCTGGTTAGTCGTTATGAAGTAAAATCTCAAAACAATAACCTTTTGCAGCTCGCCCTAAGCAAACCCACAGAAGAAGCTGGAAAAAATGCGGCTGGTTTATTGTTTAATTTAAGCGGCAATACCTTGTTATGGAATGTTATTAAAAGTAAAGACACATCCAGTCAGCATAGCTTATTGATGGCATTAGCAAGGGTAGGAAGTAAAGGATCAGTTGATATGCTCGAATCAATTGCGTTATCAACCAATTATTCTAACTGGTTAAGAAAAATTGCTGCCCAAAAAATTGGCAATAGCTGGAGTGGGGAGGAAAGAGTACTTTCAATCTTAAAAAATAAAAAAGTACCTGCTGAATTAATTCCAGATGTAGTCGCAAGTGTTAGTGGTGCATGGCGGGGGGCTGTTCGGTCTGAAGCAGCAAGTTATTTGCCAAATGCAGGCACCATTTCTTCTGTAAAAAAAATTCCGACAATAGCTGAACTATCAGCAGTTAAAACAAATAGGGAAGACGGACAGAAAGTATTTGCAACTTTTTGTGCAGTTTGTCACCAGGTCAATAATGCGGGATACAATTTTGGCCCGGCTCTTTCAGAAATTGGTACTAAACTTCCCAGGGAAGGGTTATTAGAATCCATTGTACACCCATCGGCAGGTATTGGTTTCGGTTATGAAGGATGGGAGTTGAAGATGAAAGATGGTTCTACTATTTCGGGAATTATTGCCAGTAAAACAGGAACAGCAATCGATATAAAATTCCCCGGGGGTTCTGGAAAACAGGTAAAAGCAAGTGATGTTCAATCGATGAAGCAGCTTAAACAATCACTGATGACAGAAGGACTTTATCAAAGTATGTCTGTAACAGAATTAGCAAATCTTATAGATTATTTAGCTTCACTCGAGAAGAAATAAATTGTTTGTTAATGAACAGCGGCAACAATTAAGTGTGTACTACCATGCATTCTTTATAAACACCTGTTTCAATACCGGGGCGCGCTTTTAATTGAAGTAATAATTCCGATGCTGATTTTTCCGGAACAAAAAATTCAAGTATATACCCATAAGTACAACTTTCAAAATATGCCTGGTAAATATTCAGGTTCGAATAATAAGGCTGATCGGAATAAAAGCTAAGATCATTATCATCATGGCTTAACAGGGCAAATACTTTTAGGTCTGTATCGCCTTCGGGTTGTCTTTTTAATTGCTGGAGAATAATATATCCCCCGGTGTGTACAACCTTTACATTTAACTCAGGAAAATGAGAAGATCTTTTTTCGTTTTTTATATCAAATACCTGGCTGTTATCGAGGATTTGTTGCTGTGAAATAAATTGAAACTTATTTTTTGCCTCAGGAGATTTTTGGTGTAAAACAGGTTCGGGAATCTTATTCATCATACGGCTCGAATATTGCTCCCATTTTGGAGTAAACTCGGGTAATTCCAGGTTGGTTACAAATCCAACAAACTGTACAATCGTATCTTTTTTCATTTCTAATATTTTAGTAGATCAATCCCTAATTAAAGGATTATTGAAGTAAGTTTAAACCACAGCATTTAATAATGGCTTAACCGCTTCGGAAGGAATGTTAACCGCATCGATTGAATGAATCACTCCGTTAAATCCCTGCCTGTCGCGAGTAAGAATTTTCGCGCCATTAATTCTTATCTCCCCGTCTTTTACAGTTACGTTTAATTCATTGCCGTGAATGGTTTGTAGTACCTGGCCATTCCGGAAGTTTTTCGAAAGCCTCTTTTCTTTAAGAATATGAAACGAAAGGATATCTGAAAGCCTCGCATTATTCAGCGGATTAATCAACGAATCCAATGTGAGGGGAGGGGTAAGATTGCCAAAAGCCATATTAATGGGAGCCAGTAATGTAAAAGGCCCGGCACCTTTTAATAATTCTTCGATCGTGGTTGCATTTAATGCTTTCATTAAAGAACTAAGATTCCTATCAACAGTTGCTATTTCTAAGATGGTAGACATAATGGTATAGGAATGGAAGCAAATAAAAAAGAACTTACTTTATGCGATCCGAAATTAATTTTCGCAAAATAATTTTTACAGGAGGAAACTAACACGAGGGAAGAAGATTATCAAAAAAAATAGATTGAAAAAAGCCTGTTGCCAAGCTCTTTTCAATCCTTTTATCTCGTGATTACCATCTTTTGTTTTCTGTACGTGGTGCTTTTTCTCTTGCTACCGATACAGACATGGCTCTACCTTCAATTTCTTTGTTGTTAAGGCCACTGATGGCAGCCTTAGCTTCTGCATCCTGATCCATTTCAACAAATCCAAAACCACGGCTTTTTCCAGTTTCTCTGTCAATAATAACTTTTGCAGAAGAAACAGAACCGAATTGTGCGAATAAACTTTTTAAATCTTCCTCTGTAGTATGAAAACTCAGATTCGAAACGTACATGTTCATAAAACTAAAATTTAGATAAAACAATAATAAAATACTTGTGAAAAAGAACCTTGGCAAATAGTAACGAGGAGAATTAATTTTTACAATGCAGGAGAGTAAGAATTTAAACTAATCAGGACTGAATGTTCGAAGAACTTTTATTCACTAAATAAAGGTAGGCTTTTTATTGGTACTTCTTGAATTATTATTTGATGATCTAAAACCCCGGCTTTCTCTGGTTTTTCCAACATCCTCCATGGTATTAGGCTTCAGGCAACTATTTAAAAGCCTATTGTTTATCTCTTTCGTTGATTTCAAAAGTAAAATTTGTGTTGATGCTTTCTTTTGATTCGTTGCAGTTCAATAATAAGCATTAAAGAACTGGTTAAATTGAATTTCTAACTTTTGGGTGTTGAGAAATTAAATGACTTAAAACGACCAACTATTGGAAACAACTTCAATTAATGGATTATAATAGAATTATTGAAAAGAAATGTAGCTGATGCGATTTTTAAAAACGAAAACTGTAGTTGAGTTTCTTAAGTAAAATTGTGATCAATAATATTCTTAACGCCTTCTGTAAAACTAATAATGAAAAATTTTTATAAAATACTGTTGGTTGTCTCAAGCTCAGGTGAATGAATGCAAAAAGGTTTTGCAAAATAGATGATAACTACCTGCAAAACCTTCTGAAAAAACTTTCAATAGTCGGCAATCGTTAGAGACTATTTCTTCATTGCATTCTTTACGAATCCAACGATGGCCATCAGAACACCTCCGCCAACGCCACCTCCGGCGATGTTGGTAAGAATACTACTGATGTCCATAGACCCACCTGCCGCTGCTGCAGTCGTAGCGGCAGCAGTTCCGATGCCCAACATGCCAAGCAATTGTCCGCCTAAACCACCACCTAATAAACCAACAATTGAATTACCAATCGTTCCCAAAGAAAATTTCTTCAAGAGACTACCAGCGAGGTTACCGCCTACGGCTCCGCTGGCTAATTGAATTACTAAAGGTAAAATATCCATAAGCATTTAATTTCAAACAAGCTATTGAAATAAAAATGAATAGTAAAAAATATTTATTACCAATCTTAATAAGTTGAATTTAAAACAATAGGAGAATTGACTTTATAATAAAACCGAGATCATAACTACAATGAAATTATATAATAAAATACCAACAGCCATAAACAGGTTATTGGTATTTGCAAGCATAAACATTTATACTTTATATTTTTTCGCGAGTCCAGGGTTCCGCATTAAAGGCACTGGAGCGTTCAGGGCAATCATCAGAAAGAGGTGTGATCGTTAACTTGTCTTCCTTGATTTCAAAACGGTATAACCCAATCACATTATCCGAACATGGGCTCATGCCGTTAACTTTTGTAAGTTTTAACGTGTCTTTACTGATACTAAAAACCATTGTTTCAACAAGACTCCCATCGGCTACAACACTAAGCAAAAGTGTGTCTTTCTTAAAATGAAGAAATGTTTCAACAGGTTGCGGAATATTCATAGTGCTTCTCCATTTGGAATCGGTAAGCTGGGCGTTTCCGGTAAAGGCAATCGAAATAGCAATTAAAATAAACGATAGAATCTTTTTCATATTTTGTTTTTATAAGCTAAGCTACTGTTTCTATCAATACAAAAAATTGCCAAATTCACTTTTCATTCATTTCCGGAAAGGATAGATTTTTTCCATCAACCTATAAAACAGTATATGCTGAATTTACGTTATCTGCGGAATTAATGTTTTATCAACTAATAATATACTTAAGCCAAAGGGTGAAGGTTATAATAAAATTCATTGGCAAAGGATGGAAGGCCTCCTCAATTATACCTGACTCCGGAAATAACAGTATTGAAATTAATTTCTATTATCAGTAGTTAGTTTTAAGTACATAACCGTATTTTCCTCTGAGTATATGTTGGCTAATTGAACAATTTTCCTTTACAGAAATAGTCATATTTGTAAAATAACTGTAAAGCCAAAAAAAATTCTGTTACCGGAAGTTTCCTAATTTTACGAAATAAATTTTAAACTAGTCTGTATGAAATCTATACTCTTTGTGTTTTTTATGAGCCTTTTTACTTCAGCATTGTATAGCCAGCATAATAACGCTAAAACAATGATGCCCGATTCTACAAAAAAAATTCAAGTAGTGGAAGTATCCTGCGGGCAATGTAAACTTGGGCTTCCTGGCAAAAGTTGTAATATGGCCGTTCGAATTAACGGTAAATCTTATTTTGTAGATGGAACCTCTATCGATTCGCATGGTGATGCGCATGCCAGTGATGGTTTTTGTAATGCCATCCGAAAAGCTGAAGTTCAAGGTGAGATTGTAAAGAATAGGTTTAAACTAACTTATATTAAACTGCTACCGGAAACCGCCATCAAAAATTAACGATCAGGCCAGGCCACAAAGCTTGTGGAGTTAGTGAGAAACTGGCGAACAGTGTAACAGCATTTATCTCATAAGTCATAAACAAATTTTGAAGGAGAATTATAATCATAAAATCGTTTGGTATAGAATGGTAAATGTTCAATAGTACCTCCCTATTGGAATCTCCCAAATTTGTTATACTAAGTATAATTGTATACAATATTCATAAGAAAACAGATTTAGTTATTTTATACTATTGAATATAAATAGCCTTAATGGATAATTATTTTTATATTTATCATTCATTGATATAGAAAACAGCTAACACAAAAATAGATCGGCAGCTTTTTTAGAACGTATGAAAAAAATATTCAGTCTTGGGTTAAACAGTGATCTGCCACCGTATTTATACACCCAGGGATATGTTTTTAATCTATTAAATTTTACCGGGTTTATACTTTCTTTATTCAGGTTTTTATATTTAGCCGCTTTCTCGGGCTTTTCCTATTCCCCTCTGATAATTATATTTAATTTTTTGCCTGCAGCTTTGTGCGCCGGTATGATGTACTTAATGTACAAACGGGCGTTTATCATTAATGTTTATTTTTCTTTCCTTGTTCTGCCGCTGGTTTTAATTTTAGTAGGGGTCTATACGCACGATCGGGGAGTATTTTTATACCTGATTCCCTATACTATTTATCCATTCTTCTTTCTTAATAGCAAACGAAAAATATTAATCGTCTTCACGCTGATCTCCTTATTATTTATTTCTGGATTACTGTTTGAAGTTTCGCGGTATAACCCTTCTTCGTTAACTGCACATGACATAGCACTGGAGCTAATAAGTTTTGGCGGCGCTTTGCTACTTACTTTTTTAAGCCTTTATTCAATTAAATTCCAGGTTTGGAAATACCAGGAAAAAGTAAACAATCAACGCAATTTACTTTCGCGTCAGAAAATTGAAATTGAAAAGCAAAAGCAAAACCTCGAAGAATTAAACCTTGTAAAGGACAAGTTATTTTCCATTATTGGTCATGATTTACGAACACCCATCCAGGGAATGCTTTTATTATTAAATACAAATATGGATAGTGATGAATCCCTCGAACAATTGAAGGATTTATTGCCCGATTTAAAAGCCGAGCTAAAGAAAACGTCTGATTTATTTGAGAACCTTCTTAGTTGGGCGAAAATCCAAATCAAAGAAGCAAGTGTATCCAAAGAAAAAATTAATATATCTACCCTCACGTCTAAAGTAGCCAATCGCTTTTCCTCCAGGGCAAAATCGAAGAGTTTGCATATTGTAAATGAGATCGGAGATACCTTTATTACTGCTGATGAAAATATTCTTGAAATTGTGCTCCACAATCTTATCTCAAATGCTATCAAATTTTCGGATAAAGAAGATACAATTTCTATTAGAGGGAACCAGGTGAATAATTATTTTGAAATAAAAATTTTAGATACTGGAATAGGAATTAACCCTGAAACGCTTTTGCAAATTCAGAATAAAACTTTTTACTCGTCATTAGGTACAAAAAATGAAAAAGGTACCGGATTGGGCTTAATCATTTGTAAGGACCTAATTGAAAAATGTGATGGAGCATTTAAGATTGAAAGTGAAGAGGGCATTGGAACAACCATTTCCATTTCTTTGCCTCAGTGAGAGAGGTCTTCAATTTATCTTTTCTTATTTTCTTGCTTATTTCTTTTTACTTGCTTCGTTTAAAAAATATTTCCACGGTTTCCAATAATGGTCCTTCCAACCTTTGCTGATACTTGCCGCAACATTTTCAGGAAGGTTTGCATGAACCATATGTAAGATCACGTCTTTACCCTTTTGCTCAAAGTTAATAATGAAGGTCGATTCAACAGCAGATCTATCCCAGCCCTTCGCTTTCCAGGTTTGAACGATTAATTTATTTTTAACGAGGTGAATATTTTTGCCATTGATATATCCTCCGTACGCAGAAAATAAAGATCCTGGTTTGGATATTATTTTTGCTGCACTGCCCGTTACCAGCGCGTGTTTCTTTTCATTCATATATAATTCATACAATATTACTGCGGTAGTATTTCTGAAAACAATATTTTGTTTAATCGTTTTTACCATCGTTCTTAGAGATTAAGATATGGAAGCGCGAATGAATTTCTATTTGGCTTTCATTTTATTATTTTTAGGATCATGGGTAAGTTCCGCCAGCCCTAGTGCTTCCATTAATGGCGGAATATACATTCCAAAACGCCCCCGGAGGCCTTTTTTCAAACCATACCAACCCTTAATAGGATTTTTATCAGAACGGCCCCAGGCTTCAACGGTTCCCTCTTTAGCAGGTTTCTGTTCATCAGCACTTCCTAGTTCCATCCAATCACCGTGTTTTTTGAGCATTGAGTGAAGGTCTGCCAAACAACGATAATCATAAAGCAATACAGTTTTTCCAACAGTGCATACCAATACCTCCTTGCCATCTTTTTCATCAACATACATAGTATACCCGGATGTCAATGGAGGTGTTTTTAATAACAATGGTTTTTCCTTGGTGCCAGCTTTATTTTTCATTCGTAAAAATTATTATTTTCCCGTGTTAAAAAAGAATTGTTCGAAAATAATTTTTCCATTTTTTACCTGGTATACACAAATCTCTTCTAATTTCATCCTACCTATACCTTTCATTGTAGCATCCAGCATCATCGTTAAACTAAAAAAATCACCTGCTATAATTGCATCAGAGCAGGATCCCCCATGGCGTTCTTCAATCATAGCATTAAATTGATTTCCCTTTTCGCCTACGGCTTTTATTCCCTTTGTAATATGTGGTGCCATCCCTCCTTCAGGTTCGATGCATACAATATCATCGCCATAAAGTTCGGTCTGTGCCTGCAGCATCTGCCCCTGGCGCATATACGCCACCAATTTTTTTGCAACTTCTTCTGTTGTCATAATAGTAAAGTTTAAAATTTTAGTTGGTTTTGAAAATATCTAACGATTAAAAGGATATTTAAAATGTAATAAATGATTATGGAATTTTTAAAATAAATATGAGGCAAATTCCGATTTTATTTCTCAAACATTTTTATTAATTATAACTCATCGCTTCTTTGGTAAGATATTTCTTGAGAAGCGCCATTTGTCCAATATCGTAACTTTCGTGCTGGGCCAAAAAAGCAATGGTTCCTCCTATGGTTGAATCACCAGTGGGGTTTTTAAAAGGAGCATCTGCTGCCAAATGTTGTTCGCTTACAGATTCTAATCCTTCTTTTAATAAAACCGTAGCTTTCTTCCATTCTTCTTTTACCTGTTCTATTTTTTGAAATTTCATCGACAAATCAAAAGGTTTAAAATTTTCAAACATACCGTTATAAGGATTATTTCCTGATTTGCCCAATAATTGCGCAGCGTTGTACCTGGCCCAAACCGTATGGGTAATCAGCCAAATAAAGGGGTTATTATGATTGCTCAGCCGTTGGGCAGCCAACTCATCGGTTACTCCAGCCAGTGAATTGATATATAAACGATCATTTAAACCGAAGATGAGCTTTGAGTGATAGATGGCATTATTCATGGTTAATTGTTTTTAATTGTTCTCTGCGGCCTTTTTTAAATCCCCGGCAAATTGTTCAAAAGATTTATCAAAAGGTGGAATGTATT
>JANNEK010000379.1:0-33288 GCA_031378605.1 Chitinophagaceae bacterium
CCACAGGTTTTGCTGGCGCTTAAAAAGCAATGCATCTGCATCCATTTTGTTTTTGGCAAGGGTTGAATTTATCCGGAGTTCATCCAGTTTTTCGGAGTTGGCTGTCATTGATGCATATCCTGCTGCAAGCAACGCATTATCGGTATTTAACGCTGCGTTGGTACTTACAAGGCGTATTATCACATCGCCTTTTTTTACCAGACCGCCTTCCTTTATCAGTATTTCAGCTATCAACCCATTTACTGATGAGAACACTTTGTACTGATTGGTGCTTTTAATAATGCCGGAAGCATAAACCGATTCAGTTATTTCCTCCTGCACCGGTTTTGTTTTTTCCTGTTTGCTTTTGCAGGAAACAATTATAAAGGCAGGCAATAAAACATAACTCCAAAACCTTGTCATACTATGATTTTAAATTGCGTGGATATTAAAAATACTTCCGCTGTCAACTTATTGTACAAAGCAAAAAACGGGAGAAAATATCTCCCGTTTAGTTACCTATTCAAAGCCTCATGAGTTAAAATCAGCTATACAGCTGGGCATTAATTTCTTTCTCAAATACTTTTGATAGCTCTCCCCAACTTGTTCATATCACGGTTAAAGCCAAGCTTAAACCTTTCCCACAGATTTGTTTTGGTATGCTGGGAATCCTTAATTCTTTTTTCCAGTTCATCATTCTTTTTCTCCAAATCCAGTACTTTTTTGTCGTACTTTTCACTGGCGTCTTTGTTATCCTCCGCTTTTTTTAATTTCAGTGCTGCAATTCCTTTCTTGTTTTCACTGATATTCATCTCTGCTTCTTTTACAAATTTTTCATAATCTGCCGCCGAGTCCATTTTTGCCTCTCTCAAATCGTTTTTTCCTTCCGCTATTTTTTTTCTTGCTTTCTCAGCTTGTTTATCCTGTTGAGCAAATGTGCTTAAGCCTGTTATCATAATAATCGCTACTACAACAGTTGATAAAATGTTCTTTTTCATTATATAAATTTTTAGTTGAATGCAAAGCTATTATTCATTTATCAGTAAACTGTTACACTACTATTAATATAATTTGTAGGATTCACACATTTCTATTTTTATTTGATATATTGATAGCTTTGTGTTTAAATACCCTTTCCTCATAAGGTTCCTTTATAGAAAATTACCCTGGAAAAAATTCTCGTCTACCACTTAACCATCTTTCGCAATGCAGATAACATCTATTGGTAAGAATAATAATTTGGGTGGACGTTTAATTTTTTTCATCAAAACCGGACAGCGTGGAGTTTGACAATTAATTGCTACTTAGTTAGGAGATCAAAATCTAACACCGAATGTAGCCTGATACCAAACGTTTTTATAACGGGGAGTGCTGCTGGTTCCATCACCTGCGTTATTTTGGACATCCCAACCTGCTCTTCCACTTAGTACAATTTTATCAAAATTCACATCAACACCACCTAGAAAACACAGGGTGTTTTTACGGATATTCTCGTTGTTAAATTCTTTCTCTTGCGTACTGGAAAAGGCAGTATTTTCAAATACATTTTTCTCTTTTAATAAAAAGGAGTATTGAGGACCTACAACTATTGTAAGCATTTCTACCGGCTTGATCGCTAATAACAGGGGAATGTCTAAATAGTCTGTAGTACGCGTGTAGCTGTAGGGGTTACCAAGTATTTTACCGCTTCCTTTGAAACCTTTTTGAGAAAATAGGGCTTCTGGTTGAATGCCAATAAATTTTCCTAAGGGAATTTGAGCAAACGCACCCGCTACAAATCCTGCCTTCGCTTTAGCTACAAAATCTTCACCTTTGCTATCATACACGTTGGAGATATTTGCTCCTGCTTTTATTCCAAAATGAAATTTGCCTGCATTTTGCGCTTCACTGTTGATACCGATACTTGCTATTACGACAAGTAGTAAAATAGTCTTTTTCATTTTATATTTTTTTGTATTGTGAATTTATTTTCACTTTATAAAGATGGGTTGACGATTATTATTTTTATTACACAATTGGAGCAAAGAGTTATATCATTCACATATTGTACAGTTTAATAGAATTTATTTTTAGTTATTATGCCTCAACAATCATTTTACCCATGTTATCTCCGCTAAACAAACCCAACAATGCTGATGGTAGTTTATCAAAGCCTTTTATAATTGTTTCTTTATATTTTAATTTTCCTTCTGTAAGCCAAAGAGATAAATTTTTTAAACCTTCCGGAAACTGATTTTGGTAGTTACTTACAATAAACCCCTGCATGAGCACGCTCCTGGTTAATAACATAGGCTGTAGCCTTGGCCCGATCGGTGTTTCAGTACTATTGTATAGCGCAATTTGACCGCACAAGACAATCCTTGCATGGAAGTTTATATTGCTAATAACTGCATCCGAAATTTCTCCGCCTGTATTATCAAAATAAATATCCACTCCATTTGGGCAGGCTTCTGCAATCGTTTTTTTTATATCAGTATTTGTTTTATAGTTAATGCCTTCATCATAACCAAATTCTTCTTTTAGTGATTTTATTTTTTCATCGCTTCCAGCTATACCAATTACACGGCAGCCCTGCAGTTTAGCTATTTGGCCAACCAAAATACCAACCGCTCCGGCCGCGCCAGATACCACAACGGTTTCACCGGCTTTGGGTTTACCAATACGCAATAAACCAAAATATGCAGTAAGGCCAGGCATTCCCAGTATACCTAGGTAATAACTGGCAGGCGCAATGGTAGAATCTATTTTTAACAGGCCAGTTTCGGTGGAGATGATATGTTGTTGCCAGGGAAGATTGCCTGTAACAATATCATTTATTTTAAAACGGGAACTATTAGTTTTTATAACCTTGGCTATAACACCACCTTTGATGGGTTTACCCACCTCATAAGGCGGAGTATAAGATTTTGCATCATTCATTCGCCCGCGCATATAAGGATCTACTGAATAAAACATCGGCTCCAGCAATAGTTCGCCTTCTTTCAGTTCCGGTAATTCAATACTTTTTGTTTCAAAATTTTCTAATATCGGTTTTCCTTTTGGCCTTGATGCAAGGACGATTTGATTGGTTCGCATGGATTCGTGATTTATTTAAAAGCATTAATGGAAAATAAAATAAATTCTCAGCAATTTTTTAATGCCACCCATATAATTATAAACACTATAATAGTTCCCACGCAACCCCCACCTAATTTTTTGGCACCATAGCCTGCAATTAATCCCCTAAAAATATTATTCATTTTTTTGAAATTTTTTTTGTTATTCAATTAATTTATAAAATGTGCTTCAGAGCTAATGGGTATGATTAATACTTTTGAAATCAAACAATTTTTTTCGGCATCTTTTGTAATCGTGGTAAAATCATCAGCATTCATGCCGGGCACCGACCCTGTAATGGACAAATGAATTTTTGTTATGTTCATACCTTCCATTGTTAAAGACGCTTCTGTATCTAAGGTTGCCGGTATTAAGTTTTTTTGAGTGATGATGGCGGCAACAGCCATAGTATAGCAACCGGCATGGGCAGCGGCTAATAATTCTTCCGGGTTGGTTCCTGGTGTTCCGTCTTCAAACCGTGTTTTAAAACTATAATTGGTTTCATTTAAAATTGTACTTGCTGTGGTTAGGGTGCCTTTGCCTTCTTTCAAATTACCCACCCAATGTGCTTTTGCTATACGTATCATAGCAGTTAGTTTTTTAATTAATTATTTTTTTTATTGACAACGACATTAAAATGGGTCGCTTAATTCACTTACCCTGATAAGTTTTTTATTTACAAATTCATCCATCCCTAATGCTGAAAGTTCTCTTCCATAACCTGACCCTTTTGTACCTCCAAAAGGTAAGTCAGCTTGAGTCCATGTTGGGTGATTAATAAATACCATACCCGTATCAATTCGATCTGCAACACGTTTGCCTTTTTCGATATCTTTTGTAAATACAGAACCACCTAAACCAAATGGAGAATCGTTTGCCAGGTCAATGGCTTCTTGCTCATTCTTCACGGTGAAAAAAACAGCCACGGGTCCAAAGAATTCTTCATAGTAAACAGGATTACCCGGCAGCATATTTGTTAAAATCGTTGGTTGCATAAAGGCCCCGGCTCTGTTAACTCTTGCACCACCCAATAAAATTTTGGCACCGCCGTTTACCGCTCTTTTCACCTGCTCTGCAATTTGTACTGCCGCCGCTTCGCTGCTTAATGGTCCTAATTGTGTAGCGGCATCCATCGGATCGCCAATTACTAATGCAGCTAATTTATTTTTAAATTTTTCTAAAAAGGCAGGTGCAATACTTTCAACGGCAATAAAACGTTTCGATGCTACACAGCATTCACCGTTATTATTTATTCTGCCAACCACAGCCCATTCTACTGCCTGCTCAATATCTGCATCTTCTAAAATAATAAATGCATCACTTCCCCCTAATTCCAAAACAGATTTTTTTAAATACTTACCCGCTTCTGCCGCAATGCTTGCACCCGCGGCCTCACTACCGGTAAGGGATACACCTTTAATTCTTTTATCGGCTACTAACGCCGATGCTCTTTTACCAGAAATCAATAGATTGGTGTAAAGACCAACCGGAGCCCCTGCCTCCAAAAATAGTTCTTCTATAGCGATAGCACATTGCGGAACAATAGAAGCATGCTTTATCAGGATGGTATTTCCAATCATAATATTAGGTGCGGCAAAACGTGCCACCTGGTAAAAAGGAAAATTCCAGGGCTGCACTCCCAGTAAAACACCGATGGGGCTATGCCGTATCAATGCCTGCCCATGTATTGGATTCAATATTTTATCAGCCAAAAAACCTTCGCCATTGTTTGCATAATAGTCAAATATTTCTGCACTTAATTTTATTTCGCCTTCGGCCTGTGTAAGTAATTTGCCCATTTCCATTGTTATCATTTTAGCAAGAACTTTCTTTTTTGCTCTTAAGAAGCCGGCTACTTTGTGCAAGATTGCTGCCCTTAATTTATAGTCAGTCTTCTTCCAGTCTTCAAATGCAGCAGCAGATGTTGCAATGGCTTTATCCAGCGCTGCATCTGCCATTTCGGTAAAAATTTTCTCCACTTTATTTGTTGCCGGGTTAATTGTTTGAATCGCCATAATATTGTTTTAAAAAATAATTGTGAATAGTTATCGTTTACATCACTGCCGTTTTCGTTGTTTCCATATCAGCCTCCACACACCACAGTAATTCTTTTATAAACACAGCGGTTAATTTATCGGTAGCAGCTTTATCTGTGGCATTACCTTTTTCATCATAGGCTTTTTGTACATCGGGTACAGAAAACATAGCAGGAATTGTCCAGGCTTTCATTTTCCATAGCGTAAATTGTAATGCTACCAATGCCTGACTTCCACCAAAAGGACCTGATGATACTGTTACAATAGCAATTGGTTTATGCTTCCACTCATCATACAAAACATCAATGACATTTTTTAAACTTGCAGGAAAGCTACCATTGTATTCAGGGGTAACGATTATTATACCGTTAGAAGACTTTATTTTTTTTGCAAAACCTACGAGGTTTGCCGATGGGCTTTTTTGAGTTTTCAGTGTATTGTCAAATATTGGAAAATTAAATTCTCTCAGGTCAAGTATATTCGGAGTTGCTATATTATTTTCTTCCAGATACTTTTTAAAATACAGGGCCACTCTATGGCTGTTTCTTTCGGGTCTTATACTTGAAGAAATGATTGAAATATTTATCATAGTTTTTTAAATTTTAATCGAACGATAAATTTTAATGCTGCAGGAGGTAGTGAAATACAATACGATAAAGTTGGGTGCTTTATCAGTAAAATGCATTACACAATTACTTCTTTGAATTACATTATTCACACATTTGAATGCCAGGTCAAATTTCGATAACTACTGAATATTACGAAACAACACTTATTGTGAAGATCAGCCAGCCAATTTCACTTCATTTACTAACGGTAAGCCGCTTTCAAAATCAGAAATATTTTTTAGTGTAGTAAGGGCAATTTCATCTAATGCCTCTTTTGTAAAAAAGGCCTGGTGTGGTGTTATCAGTACGTTATGAAAGCTCAACAGTCGTTCAATCAGGTCATCATCAATAACAGTTTCTGATAAATCTTTAAAAAAAAGATTCTCTTCCTGTTCATATACATCAATACCAAGGTAACCTAACTGTTTATTTTTTAGAGCTTCAATAGCATCGGCCGTATTTATTAATTTTCCCCGGCTTGTGTTAATCAGCATTACTCCTTTTTTCACTTTAGTAAAAGCATCGTAGTTAAAAAGGTATTGCGTTTGAGGGGTCAACGGACAGTGAAGCGAAATGATATCTGATTGCAGCAGAACTTCATCAAAGGTTTTATATGTTACCCCTTTTGTAATGAGTGCTTTTGATGGTTTGATGTCGTATGCAATAACAGTACACCCAAATGCAAGCATGATACTGCAAAATGTTGAACCAATTTTTCCCGTGCCAATTACGCCAATTGTCTTTCCATAAAGATTAAACCCCATCAGTTGTTCTACTGAAAAATTACTTTCTCTTACCCTGTTATAGGCTTTATGTGTTTTTCGGTTCAGTGTAAGTATTAATGCCACGGTATGTTCCGCAACAGCATTTGGTGAATATGCCGGCACTCTAACCACTTTAATATTCAACGCTGCCGCTGCTGCAATGTCAACATTATTAAAACCGGCGCATCGCAGCACAATAAGTTTAACACCATTGGCAGATAGTACTTTAATAGTTTCCGAATCTAGTTTATCGTTTACAAAAACACATACAGCTTCATAACCTGATGCTAAATTTGCAGTAACTGCATTAGCTGCAGTTTCAAAATAGTTTAATTGATGTTTGTTATTTATGTTAAACTTGTCGAGGTATTCCCTATCGTAGGATTTAGTATTGAATACTGCTACTTTCATTCATCACGTTTACGAAAAGTTATTCAAGTTATAAATATATATCAATTCAGGTACCTTCTTAGTACCCATGCTATCGTTTCATGCTCTTCCAGTAAACCGGTGAAAAAATCTGCCGTGCCGGCATCTTTATTTTTTTCGGCACAGTCATCAATATTTTTACGCAACTGAATAATAACCGTTTCATGGTCTTCCAGTAATTCAGTAATATCATCTTTTGATGAACCGTATTTGCCTGGTTTTTCTTTGATGGCTGATAATTTTATGAATTCGCTCATGGTACCAATTGTTTTTTGCCCCAGCTTACCAATGCGTTCTGCAATTTCATCGATTGATTCTTCCAATTGCTTATACTGGTTTTCAAACAGCTTGTGCAGTTCCATAAAACTCTCGCCCGATACATTCCAATGAAATTTTCTTGTTTTAATGTACAAACTCATTTCATTGGCCAAAATACCAGCTAAAAGCGAAGAACTGTTTTTCATTATTTTTTCAGAGATACCAATATTTGGTTGCATAAATTTTATAATTGTGTAGTGATCTAATAAGAAGTAAAATAATTGTTTTATTTAAGGCCTCCGTTTAATAAAATAAAATTTTGAAGTAGTTGGCACAATATTGCCTAAAAGAAATCCCCATGGTTTTAAGGGACCGATATGGTCTAAAATAGCTTTCAGTATTGCTGTTAAGGGGATGGACAGAAACATACCTGGTATACCCCATAACGAACCACCAATCAAAACTACGATCACAGAAATCAGTGCATTAATTTTTACCCTTGATGCAACAATTTTTGGAATAATAAAGTGATTATCTATAAACTGAATAACCATGTACACGGCGAATACAAGACCGGCATAGACAAGTGAGTCTTTTGTTACAAATGCAATAATCATAGGCAGGGCAATTGCAATAATACCACCGATATATGGAATAATATTGAGAATAGCCCCAGTTATGCCGAGGATGATTGCATATTCAATTCCAAGTAACAGAAGGCCTATTGAGTTAAGAGTTGCAATAATTATCATTTCAAAAAAAAGCCCGGTCAGGTAACTTTGTATAATTTTTTTTGTACTCAGTAATATTTGAACTACGGTATCGTGATACTTATTATTAAAAAGCTTTCGAATAAACTCGAGTAATAATGGTTTGTAGTAAAGTATCATTGATAAGTAAACGGGCAAAAGCATAAGCGTAACAATTGCCCTTCCCGCGGCTGTAAGTTTTTCACTAATCGCCAAATCACTAATTGCTGTGTTTTGAGTTTCTGCTATATATTGATTAATTTTTGACTGACGGATATTAAATTTCTCTGAAAACCATCTAAAAAATTTTGTACTTGTAGCCTCTAATTTTACTTTCAGTTGAGGATAGGTTTCACTAAACATACTTACTTGCGAAGAAATAATATAGAATATGATTAGAACAGCCAAAATTGCAACGAACACAGCAAAAGAAATAGCAACTATTTTATTTATTTTTTTACGGATTAAATAATTAACCAGGGGGTTTAATAGAATTGCAATTATTGTTGCATAAACAATGGGAATAATAATACCCTGGCCAACATACATCGTAAATACAAAAGCAAAAGCACTTATAAACAGTAAGGCAGCTTTCGCATAGGATGGAGCTTTAAAAGTGATATCCATTAATCTTTTTTAGAATTGCTTCTGAAATGTAAAATTTTATTAAAAACAATACCGCCAAGCGATTTAATCTTATCTCCATTGTTCGCTATTTTATTTGCTACGGTCATTTCCAGAATAACTCCCGCCAGCTTTTTTAATGGATTGTACGTTTTGCCGATTAAGGTTTTCCTGGCTAAAATTCCTGTTGTTAACCCAATGGCCGTATTAATCACATTATTTTTTAAATCAGGCGCCGATATTGCCTCCTTAATTGTATGCTTAAGTACATTAATTAATTTAAAACTTTCATAGGTAGTAAAAAATTGTTCTTTTAATAGTGGCCATTCCACGGCTTGCTTTTCTTCAAGCTCCTTTATAGCATGTCTTAATTCGGTTACTGTAGTAATATTTTGCATTATATGTTTAATTAAGCAGTTGTGAAATAATGATATTACTTAAACCAGTCTTAATACGTGGATGTAACGAAAATAAAATGATTGAGACAAGCCCGTAAAAACCGGCAACCACTAAAAATCCATAATAGTTCTTTCCCAGTAAGTCACCAAGCCAAAGTGCAAGAGCGATATTGAGGCTGAGGATAAAAAACGACAATACAATGGTTAAGATAAACCGCGAAATAATAGCAGATGTAACTGAAGCTGATTTATCCAGCGCTTTTAATTTTAGTATTTCAAAGCCTGCTTTACTATATTCCTCTGCTTTATGCAGGAGAGGTTCTAAATAGGTTTCTTTTGATTCCATGATTATCTTTTAATTGATAATGGTTGGGGTGTTCAGGCCCCAACCAATAAATACATGCTTCGTTACAATAACATTTTGTTTATACATGTTATCAAGACTGGCCAAATTTACCTTTAGTTTCAGACGCAAAATCGTTAGCTTTTGCTTTTCCTTCATTCACAAATTCATTCATTTTTGATTTACCGTCGGCAACATAATCGCTTGCTTTATCTTTTACGGTTTCATATTCTTCTTTAATACCGTCAAGAAATTTATTGAATTTCTCTTTCATCTTGTCTGTAATGTCGTTGCCTTTCGATGAAATCTTTTTTCTTGTTTCGCTTCCTTTGTCGGGAGCAAATAGAATTCCGAGTGCTGTTCCAACAGCAGCGCCTAATAATAAGCCACCAATGAGGTTTGCGGTGTTATTCGATTTTTCCATGTTCTTTTTGTTTTAATGCCTGACTGCAATGCAGCATCACGGCATAGTTTATAATAATGATTAATTCTATATGATTTTTTTCCCCTGTATAATGCGTAATACGATTGCAATTAGTGCGATTACTAATAATATGTGAATAAGCCCACCTGCGCTATATCCCAAGAATCCGATTGCCCAGGCAATAATCAGGATGACCGCTATTATATAAAGTAAATTTCCCATGGTGTTATATTTTTTAATTGTTAATAATGGTGAATAATAGAAAAACAAAGGTGGATAGTTTTATCGCTATGTCTGTTACAGAACTTTCAATAAAACTTACATCATTCACACATTTCTTTTAGCAGGTAAATAAAATGGTGACGATAATGGTTGATTTTTTTTAAATTAATCCTAAGGATAGTTGAATTGAACGATTCAATTGTTATATAGTTTTCGGAAGTAATTACGGGATTATCATATTCAACCTCCATAGAAGTGCTGCGTTACCTCTTAAATTGAATTTACCAACCCCGATTTTTTAAAACTAAATATTACCAATAGCTGATCTGTTATGCGTAGCGTTTAAGGAATTAATGCTAACTGATATTATTGTATATAGCCCATCAACTATATTTGTGCATTAATTATTTTATACGAAATGCCAGCCTGGCCACAATCTTTTAATTTTAATTTTTATATTTCTATTCAATGAAGGTGTTTACTATTTTCAAAGCTATTAAGCATGCACTATTGCTTTTTATTAATCATCAGGTGATGAGGATGGCAGCCGCGCTTTCTTTTTATACTTTTTTTGCGTTAGCCCCTGTGTTGATGATTATCATTTATTCTACCAGGTGGATAGTAAGTGATGGTAAAATTGAAGCCGGACTTTATAGCGAGATAACTAATTTTATTGGTGCCGATGCTGCCAACCAGGTGCAGCAGATCATCATTAATTCCGGAACATTTAATTGGTCGAGTCCTGCATCAATAATAAGTGTGATTGCTTTACTTTTCTCTGCCACAGGAGTATTTACGGAAATTCAATCTTCTATCAATGCGATCTGGTCGCTAAAGGCAAAGCCAAAAAAAGGTTGGCTAAAATATATTGTCAATCGGTTTATAAGCCTGTCTGTTATTGTAGGGCTGGGTTTTATTTTGTTGGTATCTCTTATTTTAAGTACCGGAATTGATATTGTGCTAAACCAGTTATCCAATCATTTTTCAAGGGGAACTGTTTTATTTTCAAATTTATCAAACCTGTTGCTAACGGTAATCATTATAAGTATTGTATTCGGGTGTATTTTAAAATTTTTGCCGGATGCAAAAATTAGCTGGAGGGATATTATAGTTCCTTCATTACTTACAGCATGCTTATTTTTAATCGGTAAATTTTTAATTAGCTTTTATATCGGAAAGGCAAACCCGGCAAAACCCTATGGAACTGCTGGTTCTATTGTAATTATTTTATTGTGGGTATATTATTCATCGATGATTTTATATTATGGCGCCTGCTTTACAAAAGCGTTTGCGCAAAGAAGGGGCAGGAATATTTATCCTAATGATTATGCTGTCTTTGTTGAGCAAGTGGAAATTCAGAATAAACAGTCTTTGCAAAATCAAGATGATACTATAGAAGTAAAAAGCTCGGATGTAGAGGTAGTGCTTGAGCCAGGCGCAACTGTGGAGTCGAAAAAAACATAGCGTGATCGAGGGTGCCATTAAAAATTTTATAGAGCTATACGCGTTGCTACTTATAGAACCTCTAAACAAACGCCGGTGCAAATGAAAGGGATATTGCATGATACGGATGAGTTGGGGAAGTTGGTGGAGTGGTTTTTTTAATACCAGCTTTAGTATTTTATGGCATCATCGTTGCGTCGCAATCCTTTTATCGGTTGGTTAGAATAGCAGCAAATTTATAAATCACCTAAATATACAGAGATTAACTTCTCTGCATATTTTTCAGCATTTCCTATTATCCATTACCTGTGAAAAAATGCAATGACAACAAATACAATTGCTGATATTAAAGACCATAATGCTAATGAATCTTCTTTTAAAATATATCCGACAATAACTCCAGCTACAGAAGCAGGTATAGATAGAAATAAACCACTGCTTACCTTCCTCGAAAAGCCATAGGATATGTTAGCCTCTTTTACTTGTTCGTTCTGCTGATATTTTGTACTTATCAACCGAGAAACTTGGCTTAGTATTTTAAGTGCTTCATTAACATTATCAGCTTCTGCTTGCTCGTTCAATAGATTAAGGCCGTAATCATTTCTTTATTTTTTCTGTTTTTCTCTGAATATTTTGATGGGTCTCCCAGATAAAAATTTTCTTTAAATCCCCTGCAATGGTCTTGGTCTCCATGAGAAAGAGTAAATACATTAACAAACGATTTGCCATCTCTTGTTTGTATTGATTGTAACTGGTCTTCTTTAGCGTCATATATTTTTGCACCAGAGCTATCTTTCTCAGATTACCTGATAGTATAATCCACCACTATTGTAGTTGAATCTTTTAATTTTATCAATGACTGGTCGCCATTTCCAACGAGATAATATTTTATTTCGTCTTTTATTTTTAATTATTTATTTCAGGATATTTTAATTCAAATCCATAGTTATAATTAATCGCTTTAAACTCTTCCACATTTTCAGCCCAGGCAATTTCTTCATGGCTTTTATTTACAATACTATTTACTGTTGCCCTTTCAAAATAAGCTGCTACAGCTTTCATCGCCTCTATTTCAGTTACTGTAAATAATTCTTCATCAAATACACTTTCTTCTGTTGCAATAAACTATTCTCCCATATAATCTCCGTAATCGTGGAGTTTTACAGTAACCATTTTCTTTTCCATGGTATTATCAAAAATCCAGTCATAGTTTTTTGGCACCGGCCCTTTTTGTATTGCCTGATAGGTAAGTCCACTTATGGAATAACAAGTTGTTTTAAAATGAAAGAAGTCTGCATAAAAAGCAGCTTGTTCATTTTGGTTTTAAAAGGTTTTACTTTTTGGGCAAAATATAAAATCATATTATTTATCTTCTCTAAATTCGGAATACGATACCCGTTAAATAATCCCGGCCTTTTTTCACCCAACATTAATGCCTCATAAATATTATCAAATTCACTCCAGCTTTCTAAAGTGTGATTGATTTTTTTATTTATTTTTTGTAATTCATCCCTCGTGAATTCATTTTTACTAAAATCAATCAGTTGCTTAAACTCCTTTGGGTCTTTTACCATTTGAATCAACCTTCCATTAGATACACTCGGTACTTCACCGGCTTCATAATTACGGTACACATTTATACCAAGCCCTAATATCTCAGCCATTTTATTGGCCGATAATCCATATTGTTCCCTGATGGCTTTTATTTCATCAGGAAATGGGATACCATATTTTGCCCTGTACTGATTATACACCTGGTTGGTATTTACTTCATCCAACTGTTCATCCGTAAACTGCTCACCGGTATCCTTGCACAAATAATACTGAAATAAAACATGGAATGTTTCCTTGCGGAAATCCATTGTTCGCATTTCTTTGTGAAGCGTTGCTTCACCACCTGTAAATGGACTTTTCATTTTTTTCAATTTAAAGGATGATTTAATAAATACTCAACTAACTCCAATTAAGTATAAGTCTAAACCAACTTCTTTCTACAATTTCTGAGGGTAATTCATTAAATACTCCGCAATATGAAATGATATACATATTACTTTAGCACCTGTGATACCCATTGTTATTTTTATATAAATCTCTTTGCCTTTTACTATTTTTCCGAAGACCCACATATCTGCACCACTGTATAACTTCTCTGGGAGTGGGCCTTCTGAATAATCTTCAACTGCAAGGGCTTTCAACACCTTATTACGTTGGTCTTTTGTTATTTCTAAATCAAGCAAGGTTTGAGAATTTTTACCCCTGTCATCACGGACAACGATTCCCCAGATGTCCATTTTTATATGAAAATCCTATAAAAAAGCTCTTATCTCATGTTGATTAGCCATTATGGTAGAGAAAATATAGAAAATGTTCTTTAAAAACAACTTTAAAGTTGTAAAAATAGATAATTATGAACTATTTAGATGACTTTAAGGGAGATTGCAACACGGCAATTCTACCTATATTCTGAGTAAGTTCGAAACCCAATCGCTTTTTCGGCACAAAAAAGATTAGCTC
Organism: Chitinophagaceae bacterium; assembly: GCA_031378605.1. GTDB lineage: Bacteria > Bacteroidota > Bacteroidia > Chitinophagales > Chitinophagaceae > Endoryza. The sequence continues at coordinate 13,888 of JANNEK010000379.1, forward strand.
AATTCTGCACCGATTTTAATCCAAAACATATAAAAAAATGATACGATTTGGAACGATTATATGCGAAAATGATTTTATTGGGGCTACAAATTCAACATGATTTTCAAATAATGATGAAAATTCATCCGAATTTCATCATCATGGAGTTGAGGTAAAAATCAGTATAAAGAGAGAAGATTAAATATATTTCCACTTGTAGCCACCTGCAGTATCATGCTTATTTCTTAATGCACCAATAACAGTGCTGGTATGTACTCCGGCATTCGCAGCGGCTTCTTTTATGCTATCAAACTTTTGTAGCGGTTTTCCATCTTTTGAATATTTCTGAATGGGGCGTTGCCTTCTCTTGGCTCTTAAAACTTCTCCGTATTCATAACCAGATAAATCAACTTTACCTGGCCCATAACCCTTCAGCCAATAAAAACCACCGGCACTGAATCTGTTTTCGCTAAATACTGATGAGATGTTTGCTTTACTGATAGCTGTAGCTTTTGCTGCATCATTTATAGTAGGATAAACACAAATACGCCGGCCTTTCATATTGTATTGCGATACTTTAGTGCCAAATGCTTCTTTATTTCTGTTTCGCCATTGCTCAATTAATTTAAGCATCGGTTTTATGTCAACAGACGGTGCATTTCCAAACCTCCAGATAAAACCACCTGCTGAAAATTCAGTACCCCTTGCCCGGTTACTGATATGGCTGTGGCTGATGCCTGTTTCTTGCGAAGCAATGGTAACACTTGGATATGTTTTAACTTTCTTGCCCAGCATAGTATATTGCGATACCTGTTTATTATTGCTCAACTTTGCATTGGCAACAGCTATTTTTCTTGCTTCTTCATCAACAACCAGCGGTTCCCTGCGTTTCAAATCAAATATCCGTTTCTGCTTTTCAGAAAGGGATGCAATCTGCAAATTAGAATGTTTGATATTTCTGCCATCACCATCTTTGGTAAGTATCACAACAGATTCATCATGCAGGTTGATTGGCTTTTCAAAGCTATTATAAACCAACCTGGCTAAAGAGAAATTATTTTTTTGTTTGTGTAAAGTAATTGTTACCCGCAAGAAATAAATATTGTCATTCATAAACCTGTTATAGAGCATCATCAATACAGGCTTTATTATTTTCTCCGGTTTGGTATATACCCTGCCATCACTATATACCATTTCATACTCTAATCTTTTAATTCGTCCGTAATTTGAAACCATAAAATACATTTCAAAACCCGGAATATCTATCCAGAGTTCACCCTGCAGGTTTTTTAACTCAGTATTTTGATAAGGATAATTTTTCATTTTTGTCATTGAGCTAATATACAACCGGGAGTGGGTTTTAGCGAAAACGAAAAAGGACAAATCAGTAAAAAAACAGATTTGTCCTCACTGGTTGGCCTACGAGGATTCGAACCTCGACAAACAGAACCAAAATCTGTCGTACTACCATTATACTATAGGCCAATCCTTAGATGGAGTGCAAAAATAAGGTTTGATTGTTTTGCCCCCAAATCCTTTTTAACGTTGATAGCCTGCGCAAATACAACAAAGTCACCAAATTCAAAAATCGAGTGCATTATAAACCCCTACAAAGCAACTCCTCAAGAATCCTTAACCCAATAAACTTTTAATGGGTTGCAATCAATGACTGGTTCTGTTCTCTTTCTTTCAATTCTTTTATTTTATCCAGTGCACCTGCTACTACATCGCACATAATTGTATATAAAGCTCCCTTTACAGGGTTTGCGAAAATATATTCCAATGCTTCATTCTCATTGGCAATAACCATCGTGGGTACCTTTGGATTAATTTTATCGATGCCTTCTCTTAATAAACCAATTATTTCATCGGCTGTTCTGCCGCGAAGATTTTTATCGCACCGGATAATGATTTGATCAAAGTGTTTCGCAGAAATTTCACCCAATTCACGGATATCCTCATCTCTCCGATCACCGGTGCCGGAAATTACTCCAATACGTAATGGATAATCCAGCTTACTTACAAAATCACAAAGCAGTTTTAATCCATGAGGGTTATGCGCAAAATCTGCAAGCATGGTAAAATGCTTAAAATGGAAGAAATTTAACCGGCCAGGAGTTTGAGAAGCGGAGGGTACAAAAGAAATTAATGCCGAGCGTATGTCTTCAATCGTTATATCCCTAAAAAGATAAGCTGCCAAAACTGCCGGCAAACAGTTATTAATATTATGCGTTGCCTTTCCTTCATAGGTAAGGGGAATATCTTTTACATTTGATACCCTTATTTTCCAGTTACCCTTGAGAATACTCACATAACCATTTTCAAAAACTGCCGATAATCCACCTTCACTGCTGTGTTTTTTAATTCGGGGATTATTTTCGTTCATACTGAATAAGCCAATATTACATTTTAAATCATCTTTCATCGCATATACGAGATCGTCATCAGCGTTTAATACAGCATATCCATGCGGAAATACAGTTTCTGGAACAACCGCTTTTACTTTTGCCATTTGTTCAACAGTGTTAATTCCACCCAATCCAATATGATCGGCTGCCACATTAGTTACGACAGCCACTTCGCAATTCTGAAATGCCAATCCACTTTTTAAAATACCACCCCGGGCACATTCCAATATCGCAAAATCTACCGTTGGATCTTTCAATACAAACTGAGAGGATAATGGCCCCGTACAATCACCCTTCATCATTAACTGGTTTTGTATATATACACCATCCGAAGTAGTATAACCTACTTTTTTACCCGCGCTTTTAGCAATATGTGCTGTTAAGCGGGTAGTAGTGGTTTTGCCGTTCGTTCCCGTAATCGCAATAATCGGAATTCGGCCCGCGCTCCCTTTAGGAAATAACATATCTACAACGGGTTCAGCTACATTTCTTGGCAAACCTTCCGATGGTTCTATATGCATCCGAAAGCCAGGTGCTGCATTCACTTCCAGGATCGCTCCGCCATTTTCAGTTACTGGTGTACGTAAGTCGGCAGCCATAATATCAATCCCGCAGATATCTAATCCAATAATTTTCGCAATGCGTTCGCACATAAAAATATTTGCCGGATGTACTTCATCGGTTACGTCTGTTGAAGTGCCGCCGGTGGATAGATTGGCCGTGGGTTTTAATAGAACCTGTTCATTTTTTGCGGGTATTGTTTCCAGTGTGTACCCTTTTTCATCCAGCATTTTTTGGATAAACTGATCCATCGTTATTTGAGTCAATACTTTTTCATGGCCATAACCCCTTCGGGGATCTTTATTCACTTCGTCGATCAACCAATGAATGGTATGTACCCCATCTCCGGTTACAGCAGCAGGCGTACGTAATGCGGCGCAAATAAATTTATAGTTGATGACAAGAATTCGAAAATCAAACCCGGTAATAAATTTTTCAACGATTACATTTCGACCATACTGTTTAGCAGCATCCAATGCTTTGGTGGCCTGTTCCCAGGTAGTGATATTTGTTGTATTACCCTTTCCATGATTTCCATCAATGGGTTTAATAACTAATGGATAACCAAATTTATCAACTGCTTCTTTTAAGCCTTCTTCAGATCGTATTACAGTTCCCCGGGGAACAGGTATTTCCGCAGCCTCCAGTAAATTTTTAGTTTCTTCTTTATCACAGGCAATATCAACTGCAATATTTCCCGTAGTGCTGGCAATTGTTGCCCGAATTCTTTTTTGATTTACACCATAACCCAATTGAACTAAACTGTGTTTGTTTAACCGGATAAATGGTATTCCTCTTTTTACTGACTCGTCAACAATACATCCCGTGGAAGGCCCGAGCCTCGTATCTTCTCTGATTTCTCTCAATCGTTGAATATCCTCTTCTAAATTATAATCAATCGCATCTACAATCGACTGAACAATGCGCACACTTGCTTTTGCAGCGTATACACCTGCATCTTCTTCCATATAACTAAATACAACATAATAAACACCTTCTTCTCCGGCCCCGCGTGTTCTTCCAAAACCAGTATCCATTCCACTCAAGGTTTGTAATTCCAGGGCAACGTGTTCAATAACATGACCCATCCAGGTTCCTTCCTCTACACGCTGAAAAAAACCTCCTGGAGTTCCAACACTGCAGCGATGTTCGTACATCGTCGGGAAGATTTTTTCGAGCCTTTCTTTGAAACCAGGAATAGCATTGGTAGGCCGTTGTTCCATTTCCTCCAGATCCAATCTCATTTGAATAAGCTTTACACGTCGTACACTCCAATAATTCGGTCCCTTTAAAACTTTGATTTCAGTAATTTTCATCAGTTGTTGTTTAGCTGGTGTAAAGAGAATTGTCGTTCGTTGGATCGTCAATTTAGGTTTTTTTACCATGCCAGCCAACTAGTAATAGTCTGTTGATGTATCAATTATTGTTAGCGGTTTCCTTTTATATTTTACTATTCATATGTTGAAAAGTTCTTTACTGTTGAACTACTCCAAATAGTACATTAATCCTCTTTTATGATTTCCAACCAGATTATGTATCTTTCGCAAAACAGAATTATTATGAAACTGGTTTTTACGCTGATCTTAATTGGAGTCGTTGGTTTTGTTCATGCTCAAAAAGTAGGAATTGGAATGACAACACCACTCGAGAAATTACATGTGGATTCAAATATTAAGATAGGAGTTGGTGCCTGGACTTCCCCTATCCACAACCGTTATTTTAAGATCGGAGATGGCAATAACATTACAATTGGAGAAGTAGGATTAGATGATCGTCTAGAATTTTCTGCCCGTGAATTTATTTTTCGCAATTCGGGAGCCTATGGAGTTAACAATGGGAAAGTTGGAATTAATACAATCGGTTCCCCAACGGCCTACCTGGAAGTAAATGGAAATATAAAAATTACAGATGGTTCACAGGGTGCCGGCAAAGTATTAACCTCTGGCGCAGATGGAACTGCTACCTGGCAGAATACTGCTATTACGAATTCTGGTTTTCGCGCTACCCTTCAAAGCGCAAATCTTGTTATTGCCAATGCAACCAATACTGTAGTACTTTTTGATAATGAGCAATTCGATGACGGATTTGGATATAATTCTTCGAATGGTTTTTTTACTGCACCTGCGGATGGGGTTTACCAATTTAATATTAAGATACAATGGTCGCTTACTTCCTCCACTCAACCACTACTCTTTGTGTACCTCGAACAAAACGGATCGAAAATGGAAGAAGCGATGGATCTCGTTACCACCTCTGCGGGAACAGATTTAAAGACAATAGCTTTTTCATCGCTACTTAAACTTACTGCAGGCGATGTATTAAAAGTGTTGGTGCGCCAGGAGTCTGCTACCGATCAGGAAGTTTCTACTATGAACAGTTCTTTTTCGGGACATAGGGTATATTAAAAGGCTCATTAATTCTTAGAACCTGTTTAAAATTCATATTTCTAATAATATAAGCTGCCGATTAAAAAACCTTAATTAGGATAACTTATCTGTACTACATCTGCGGCTATACAAAAAAATATAAAACCATTTTTATACAGCCCCTTAGTGGTTAAAAGATAATTGCCACGAAAGCACGAAGTTATTTTACAAAGTACTCCTGCCTTTTTTGTGTGAAAGGATATACGTTAACTTACACTTACCATAACACTAGTATATATACAAGATGATAGCATCATAATTGCAAGATGTTTTCGTGAGATTTTATGTCCCTTAGCAACAACTCGTGGGTAGAAAGAAAGCAAAAAAATTACATTCCGAAAGTTTCGTGTAAATGTATTAGCATTATTCGCCATGTGCAGCAATTTTAAGAAATAGAAAATCTTTTTTTTATTTTATCTCTTAAGAAAAACTCATTTGAATCGCTGAAATTATTGATGCGATTTACATCTTGTTGGCATGAGACATTCACATAAAACGAAATACTATTTGTTTTATCATCTACTGGCGAATGAGCCCTATGATACAAAACAGTTTCTAAGTATTCAATTTTATTGATGCGATTTCTTTAAATTAATTCAATAATCGTTTATCAACAGATTGATTATATTCGGTATCTAAATAACTTCCTTATGGCTGCTTTTAACAGGCGTTCATTTATTAATAGGGCAGGTTCCTTTTCGGCAACAGCAATATTTGCATCTTTAACTCAACCTGCATGGAGCAAGAATTTAGATCGGGCGTTGAAACAGGTATCAATGATTCCTCCCGGTGAACTTGCTACCGATGAAGATTTTTGGTATTATATTCAGCAATCCTATACCGTATCGCCTACTCTGATAAATCTGAACAATGGGGGAGTGGCGCCTTCTCCTAAATCGGTGCAGGATGCCATGAAGCGCTATCATGATTTGTGTAATGAGGCCCCGAGTTATTATATGTGGCGCATATTGGATCAGGGTAGAGAGCCTCTTCGAAAAAATATTGCAAAATTGGCAGGTTGTGATGCGGAGGAAATCGCCATACAACGTAACGCTTCGGAAGCATTGGAAGCAGTGATTTTTGGTTTGGAACTGAATGCGGGCGATGAAGTGGTATTGAGTAAACAGGATTATCCGAATATGATTAATGCCTGGAAACAACGCGAGCAGCGCGATAAAATAAAATTGGTTTGGATAAATTTGGAACTTCCGAGCGAAGACGAAAATTATTTATTAAATGAATATATAAAAGTCTTTTCTGCAAAAACAAAAATTGTTCATATAACGCATATCATTAATTGGAACGGACAAATTTTACCTGTTCGAAAAATTGCTGATGCGGCTCATGCAAAAGGAATAGAAGTTTTAGTAGATGGGGCACATAGCTTCGGGCACTTTGAATTTACTATTCCGGAATTGGGTGCCGATTATTTTGGTACCAGTTTACACAAATGGCTAAGTGCCTGTATTGGCAGTGGATTATTGTATGTAAAAAAAGAAAAGATCAAAAACCTCTATCCTTTTTTCGCTGCCGGAGATGCAAAAAGCCCGGATATAAGGAAATTTGAAAATTTAGGCACCCGCCCATTTTTTATTGAACAGGCAATTGGTAAGGCCATTGAATTTTATGATATGATTGGCGGGCAGCGTAAGGAAGAACGATTAATGTATCTTAAGAATTACTGGATGAATAAAGTAAAAGATATTCCTAAAGTAAAATTGGGTACTTCCATGAAAAAGGGATTTGGTTGTGCAATAGGCCTGGTAAGTATTGAAGGAAAAAAGCCTGCTGAGTTAGATGCATTTTTATTAGATAAATATAAAGTGCATGCGGTAGGTATTGAATGGGAAAATATAAAGGGAGTTCGCATTACGCCCAATGTTTATACTACTACAAAAAATTTGGATGTATTGGTAGAAGGGATATCGAAATTTGCCGGAGGTGGCTTTTGATTATACACCCTTAAATCATTGTTTCAGATTATTAAACACTTTTAGATAAGCTAAAGTCGGTTTCCTGAACAATTCATTTGTGATTTTTCCGTTATTTTTGCTGATACTAACCCAACATTTTATACATGTCTATACCCGTAGGAAAACTAATAGCCATTGGCGGAGCTGAAGATAAAGGCACCGATCTGGAAACAGGAGAAATTGTTCGAAGTAATCTCAATTTTTTTGAACAGGGTATTCTTCGCAGAGTGGTAGAAGAAGCCGGGGGTCCATTGGCACGAATAGAAATAATTACAACTGCCTCTACGATACCTTACGAAATAGGTGAAACTTATCTGAATGCTTTCGGGAAAATCGGCTGTACCAATATCGGGGTCATGCATATTCGCACCCGGCAGGATACTCAAATAAAAGAATATCTTGACAGGATCCGTCAATGTGACGCTGTGATGTTTAGTGGTGGTAATCAACTTCGGCTAAGCGTAACAGATGGTGGTACTGAATTCCTTGCTATCTTGAAAAAGCGTTACCACGAAGAAAATTTTGTAATCGCCGGAACCAGCGCCGGTGCTATGGCCATGAGTCAAACCATGATTTACGAAGGAAATGCCACCCGTGCACATCTAAAAGGCGAAGTAAAAATGACGACCGGATTGGGTTTTATTCCATCGGTTATAATTGATTCACATTTCGAAAAAAGAGGTCGTTTTGGAAGATTGGCCCAGGCTGTTGCTACTAATCCAAGCTGTATAGGAATTGGATTGGGAGAAGATACTGGGATGCTGATTACCGGGGGAAATAAAATGGAAGCGATTGGAAGTGGGTTGGTAGTAATTATAGATGGTCACGATATATTACACAATAATATTGCGGATATACCAGATGGTAACCCTATCAGCATTGAAAATATGAAAGTTCATTTTTGTGAAAAAGGCAATGGATATCTTTTAAACGAACGAAGCTTTTTAATGGAAGCAAAGTTAGGTGCAGTTGTTGTTAAGAAAGTAGATGTAGAGTAGTTGCATAATTGATCAGGCAAGTTGATTCGCTGCAATTGCAACTAAAAATGCTGAGCGCAAAACTTCTTTTATAAAAACACTTGAATAGCAATAGGCAGTTGTATACTTTCAACCAGCCTGTTTTTTATACCGGTTTGGCTTTGAGATCGGCGGGGAAATAGTATTCGTCCAGCCTGGTTAAGTGTCGCACAAACCTAAGTTGAATAGAATTGATTAGCTGAAAACATATTCGTCAAACCCCGCTGGCGCAAAAGCCCTTATGTTGTTGTAGGCAGACCATTTAATTAAGCGCCCAGAAATTGTTCAACTGTCATAACCGGAATTTCAGATGTTTTATAGTCTTTTAGATTTCTTGTCAGAAGTATTTTTAGGCTATTCTCTATTGCTGAAAAGTACTGAATCCCGTCTTCAAAATCTTTGAAATCAGATGCTAAAGCAAGATTAATAATCTTATCGGTCACTGCTACGACCGTTACTAATGTTTTGAATTTTAATAACTTTTTTCTTGCTTGGTCTGAATTATATTGTTTAGACAAAATATAATTCAGGTTCGCAAAACAAAGTGATGAAACAAAAATTTTAATTTCCCCTTTGTCAGCAAAAGAAAACAGTTTTGCCGAATGTGCATAAAAAGGCTCACGTGCACTTAGTAAATCTAGAATAATATCTGTATCAACAAATACTTTTTCCATTTATTTGTATTTGGATATTAAGTGATCCGCATACCCTTTTTTGTGATCAAAACCCTTTGGCAGCGTTATAATTCCAGTCAAACTCTTAACCAAAGGGGTAATTTTTTCTGATTCTTTTGGTTCATTGGTTATTCGTTGAAGGTAACCTTCAATTAGTTTAGAAAGACTGGTGTTCCGCAACTTAGCGTAACCTTTTGCCTTTTCAATAATATCTTGCTTAAATTTTAATGTTAATTTAGTGTCCATGTAATCTATTTACGTACAAATGTAATTATTTTGTACGTACAATGCAAGTTTTTTAAATTAGTGTCGCTTTATGACCACTAACGTTGTGTATTTGCGAAAGCAGGGAATTCAAAGAATGTCCCGCCGGGTACAATTGCCCATTTCAAATACTAATGTTGAAATTACAATAAAAGATCAATAGTTGAAGTCTCGCTCAAACCGAAGCTGAATAGAATTAATTGGCTGAGATTTTGATGTCCAGCCCTGCTTTTGCAAATACGCTTGTTAGCGGTAGTGCCTTGTCATAGCTTGATGTCTGATGCTTGGATCTTAACAACTTTTCCTTGATCGGAAACGATCAAAAAAGAATTTTCTTTCTTTTTTTTGTCAACAAGCTTTTTAATTGCAAGCTTACCGCCAAGAAGAATTTTATTTTTAATATCAGATGTCTTCATCTTTAATATATTTTTGAATGATATTCCATTTAGTCTTATTGTATATAATAGCTTCTACATTTTGTTTTCCTTCTGCGATTAATTCCTGATCTGTTTTTGAGTTGTCAATAAATAACCAGAAATCAACGTTATTCTTATATAAAGTAAAGAAATTTTTCAATCCAGCAGAATATCTCCGGATAATGGTTTCTGTTGGGATATTATGTCCGCCTTCGGAAACTCTTTGTTTAACTCGTTCTATTGCTAACTCCTTACTGTCCAACCACAAAAATGTCAGACAAATTTGATATTTTTTTTTCTTTACTGAATTGCAAAGCGAGACAAAACTTCTTGAAGCCAATGTTGTCTCAAAGGCAAAGTCCTGATTTTGAGAAATTAGTTCGTCAATCCTTCTAAGCATTATTTTTCCGGCTTCAATGGAAACTTTTTCGGGTTGAAAAGGAGATAGACCTTTTGCGATTTCGTCTGCATTTACAAATTCTTTTACATTTAAAAGTTCAGGCAAAACAGTGAAAGAGGCTGTTGTCTTACCAGCTCCGTTACATCCTGCAATTATGAAGAGTATCGGCAATTTTTTCTGCAATATACCAAATTAAAAATAGAGGAAAATGATTGAACTTTGAACGGCTCCGGCATTCTGCCAACGTTTGCATCGACGAATTCTTTTATGTTTTAAAGTTCAGGTAGTACAGTGAAAGAAGCTGTTGTCTTACCAGCTCCGTTATATCCTGCAATTATAAATAGTATAGACAATTTTTTCTGTAATACACTAAATTAAAATTGGAGGAAATGATTGAAGATTGAACCGTCGCTGGCATTACCACCAACTATTTTTATACGGCGACTCATTTAGAAATAAAGAATGTGGCATTAATTTTATCGCCCAAAATTAGTTTTCCATTTATCTTATAAGAGTCTATTGAATTTATACAGCCTACTTTATTGAATCCTGTATTTATGGATCTATATTCTTCTTTTATTTCAGAAATTTGATAAAGCTTCTTGATTTTTGGGAGATAAACTTCATAATTATACCTGCTCAGTAGGCCATTATCAGTTTGGTAGGAGGCAATAATTTTCAATGTATCGTTTTGGATTTGAAAATTGCTGTTTATATTATTTAGCAGGAAGGTGTCAAGAATTGTTGTGAAATTAGTCGATTTTGAAAACTTTCTCACGATGACCGTATCGGTCTCAGAATTTAAAAATCCAATCAAACTAATTGTAGAAGTTGCATCAGTGCAGGAATAGCTGCAAGAGTTAAGCAGTATTGTAAAACATAAAAGAACTATTAATAATGACCCGGTAAAATTATCTTTTTTCATTTAACTATTCGTTCAGCCGTTATTCTATTTTAAAATCAGGTTGAAAATATCGCCACTCAATAATTTCTATTTCTCTTCCTTGCAAATAGTAACGTTTGCTTCGCCCAACCAAACACACTCAATCATAGGTTGGCCCGGAACCAATAATGCTTCGGCCCTTAGTTGAGTTCCGGAACTGAACTCAACTATCTTTTCAAATCCAGTGATTTGAGTGAATACCGTATCTAATAATACATTGTTACCTGTAAAAAGTTTTAGTTGAAAATAATAGGTTGGACAAAGGCTGCTATTGTTAACCGAAATTTTGTAACGCTCTTTTTTTTCTACAATGAAACTTAAATCATTTTCGCATTTTTTATCTGCAGCAATACATGCCTTTACGGTATAACAAGTATTTTCATTACATTCAGCAGATTGTTTGGAACATGCCTGAAATATAATTATTACACTCGTAATCAAGGCTATAGTTATATATCTTTTTTTCATCCAATACATTTTATAAATGACAATTATTTTCCAGGAAACGTTGCTCGGCCCAATAATGTTAAAGAAAGGGTATTGGCATTTTTTGAACAATTATTATTAGTTGGGCGAAAGATTGAACGACAATTGTTAACGAAAGATGATTTCCCCGGCATTAATTCGTTTATTGAAGAAAATGCGCCATCGAATGAAATAAATTATGCGTCTATTGAATAATGACCATTGAACCCGCCAATGAAATTCAAACTTCCTAACTTTAGAAAATTGTATGGTTTGGCCTTTTTTAAATAAACCCCTGGCCAGGTATTGGTTGAAAGTCTTTGCTATGTATGCATTAGTAGAGGCTATTATTCAGTTATTATTTTTATATATCCTCAATAATTATGGAAACAGAATAATAAGTAATTGGGAATTCCATCTTATCATGTGGATATTTCAATGCTTATTAATTTGGCCCATTTGGTGGATGGCCTGGCTTGTCCGAAAACAGTCAGTAGTTATTCAAATTATTACGGCCATTTTTTTTTATATCATTTATAGTTATTGTTGGTTCGGCCCAGTTCAGCAACTGATTGGTTTTTTAAATGATCGGTTGCTGGAACTAACAAGAGTTGAACAGGAACGGGTAACTGCCGCACTGGATAATGGTAAAAGCGCCGCCTATCTAAACTATCAGTTATTAAAACACGGTTTTCGTCTATCTTGGTTTTTCCTCGCGAATTATTTTTATCACTACCGGCTAGAAGAAAAAAAGCGAATGGAACTCGCAATTGCGAATAAAGAATTACAACTTAAATTGTTGAAATGGCACCTCAATCCCTCTTTTTATTTTAAAACAATTGAGTATTTAAGAAAAATTGCTTCGGCTAAACCACTGAATTGCACGGGACCAATACTTCAATTAGCCAGGGTGATGGAATACGTTATTTATGAAGTGAAAGAAAAATTAATTGACGTAAAGAAAGAAATCAATTTTCTTACAAACTATCTGAACCTGTTAAATGATCAGCCGGGGTCCACCTCAAAAATACATCTACTTGTAAACGGGTCTTTTGATCAGCTTAAAATTGCACCTCTTTTATTGACAAGTTTAACTGATAAGATTGCGACTGCCAGTCAGGAAGAAAAAATACAGCATTACGAATTAGATCTTACATTCTCTGGATCTCAACTCGCAATTCGTGTAACGGAGGAATTCAACAAAGAGTTTGGCGATTTTTTTAAGCCCGGTGATCCATTAATTACCAGACTAGATGAATTGTATCGTGAACGATATACTATTTCGACCAATAACCGGGAAAGGGAACTTCTATTAAACATACAATTGGATGAAGGATAAAAGAACTATACAAAAAATTATTGGAAGCTCCGATTCAGTAAGCGGCCCACTTAAGTTTTGGTTTTATTCATTTTGGTCGTATGTAGCAATTGAATCGGTTTTTCTTCTATTGAATTATATTGCGAATCAACTATTGTGTGGATTTTGTGTTTCGTCCCCCTTCTATTATTTATTATCATTACTGTCAAGCCTTGTTTTTACAGGGATGCTATGGTTTGCTCTTTATCATTTTCATTCAAAAAGAATTAGTGTACTCATTGCCATTAATATTTTTCTCTTTATTATTCATTATTTTCTATTGATCGGTTTTTATTATTTGGTTCCACAGGCAAGTAAAGTGGGGGTTGCCCTTTATAATCGAACGGAACTTTCCATTAGACTGTTAGTGTTAAACTCATGGTATGATATTGGAAAATATTTCCTAAAGCTTTCAGCCTTCTATTTGCTAAAGTATTACTATGATTATAGAGAAAGTGAGAAACAACGAATTGCACTGGCTGTATTGAATAAGGATTTGCAATTAAATCTGTTGAACCAGCAATTGAGTCCGCATTTCTATTTTAATACCCTTAATAATTTATATGGCCTTGCGAGAAGTAATAGTCAAAAGCTTTCAGAGGCTTTGCTTCAATTGTCAAATATTATGCAGTATGTAATTACTGATTGCAACAAACCGAAAGTATTACTGAGCCAGGAAATCAGTTTTTTAAAAAGTTATATCGCCTTAGAAAAACTTCGATATGAAAACAATACGGTTATTGATATGGAAGTAGTGGGAAACCCGAATGGACAGCAAATATTACCGCTCTTATTAATTCAGTTTGTGGAAAATGCATTTAAGCACGGAATGAAAGAGAAGTCGGAACAGAACTGGATGAAAGTGAAGTTGTCGGTAGATAAAGATGCTTTACTGTTTTCAGTGATTAACAGTTACTATGAAACCTTGGTAACAAGGGGTATTGGAATCGAAAGTGTTCAACAGCAATTACACTTGCAGTATGAAGGGAAGTATACATTAGTAATGGATCAGGCAAACGACAGTTTTTCTGTACAGTTAAAATTAAATTTATCATGAAACCTATTCATTGTGTTGTAATTGATGACGAACCCATTGCCCGTGATATACTACAGGAATTTATTTTGCATGATGATCGGTTAATGCTTGTAGGTAATTATAAAAACGGCAAAGAAGCATTAAAGGGAATCAGTATTCAAGCAGTAGAGTTGGTTTTTCTTGATATCAATATGCCCGGACTCACTGGTTTTCAATTTTTGAAATCAATGACCAACCCTCCTGCCGTGGTTTTTACAACAGCTTATCGCGAACATGCAATGGAAGGTTTTGATGCAAATGCTATTGATTACCTGCTAAAACCCATTGCCATCGAGCGTTTTCTCCTTTCCGTTAACAAAGCATGGAAATTTTTACGGCCACAGATACCGGCACAGGTGGAAAATATTCAACCCGTGGCTGTTGAAAAAGTCACCAATGAATTCTTTTTTGTAAAAGCAGATGGAGGATTGGTTAAAGTATTTTTTGAAGAAATTTTATTTATAGAAGCGCTTAAAGAATATGTGAAAATTGTAACAAAGGAAAAATCTGTGATTACCTACCATACAATTTCAGGGTTGGAAGAGAAGCTTCCAAAAGGAAAGTTTTACCGCATTCATCGTTCCTATATTGTAAATATTAAAGCAATTGCCAGCATCGAAGCATTTACGGTCAAAATTGATAAACACGAACTTCCTATAAGCAGAAATGAACGTGATGCCTTTGTAGAAATGGTCGCTACCGGAAAAATTATATCTAAATAAGTTTTCATTGGTTGAAAATTTATATCCATTCGTTTAAAAGATTCTTCCCTTTTTTGAATCATTGAATACCTGACTCCATTTGTTGAATTGGTTCCCGTCCATTTCACTGGTATTGGTATTTTTAATATGCCGAACTACTTATTGATCCTTGTTTTAAAACAAATAACTTTTTTGGGCTGGTTACTGTAATGATTCGTAGCAATTGATATCGTTCTATTATTAAAACCATTCAATTTCAGCAGCATGAAAAAGTCGTTTACTAATATTGGTTTATGTATTGTATGCTTCATTGTATTCCTTCTTTCCTGTAAAAAAGAAACAGCACCCGTAAAAACAGTATTGCTTAACAAAGTATATCGTAACGGTCTTTTGGCAAATCAATATTTCTATGATGCACAAAAAAGGCCTTATCGGATGAACCGATATTCTGTATCCCAGGGGCAAAGCTCTTTTGTTGGTTACCAACTATACCTATACAATAATAACGGGCAAATAGGCGAAGTGGATTATTTTGACAAAGGAAACGAAATTCAGCAAGTATTAACACTCGTCTACGGAGTGAATGGTGAACTCACCCGGCTCAATGATGGAGGTCAGAACGGTGATCTTTTAGTTTATTATACTTTTCAATACAATGCTGATGAAACGCTTTCAAAATTTGAGATAAAAAGCGGGGCAACTAATAAAGTAATCTCGGAAGGTATTTTTAGTTATAAAGAAAATAAAAAACTGTCAAAGTTAATTCGTAATGGTAGTAAGAATGGGAATTTTGTATTGTTTGATAGTACAACTTACAGCACGGGTAAAACACTACCTGCTAATTGGAACTATTTTGAAATGCTGCCAGTTATAGGGTTACTAACTTCCAACAGACTATTTTTTGACATGACCCTGGAGAGTAGTTTTTCGTATAAGGCGAGTGTGACTCCGGAAAAGAATACATATTCCTTTGCAAATAAAGTTTATAACAGCGGAGGATATTTAATAAGCCAGCGTATTGGACTAAAGACAGAATATATTGGACCAATTGTTACGACCAATGATGAAATGAGTTATGAATACACAGAATTATAATTTATAACTCAATCGGGTTGAAATGGGCATATAGTAGTAACGGGTATACTATTTCTAACAAAAAAAATTTTTTATGAAAATTGTTTTGACAGTAGTCATCTTTTTGATGGCACTTTTTTCCTGCAAAAAAGAACCACAAATAGCCAGTGGCTCTACGTTCAGCCTTGATAAATTTGAACAAAACATCAAAGACGTTTATCCATCCGGTGTTGTGGGTTATTCTTACGCCATCTCATATCTGGGTAATGTAGAACGTTTTGGCGCAGGCGGAGAAGCTCGTATTGCAGCAGACGGATTAAAACCTTATACCATCGAAACAAGGCAGGAGCTATTCAGTGTTACTAAGTTTGTAACGGCGATAGCTGTTTGTAAAGTGTTGGGTGATTTGGGGAAAACACTCAACGAAAAGGTAGTCGATTATCTTCCCACCAATTGGAAAGTGCATGCCAGCTTTAATGATCTCACGTTTGAGCAACTACTTTCACACAAAAGTGGTTTTAGTTTGGAAGAAAGAGATTTTGCTTCTCTGAAAACGATGATGACTATTCAGCAACTTGCTAATACATATAATTATAATAACGCGAACTATGCGTTGTGCCGTATTCTGTTGCCTTATATGTACTATGGAAAGGAGAATTATAAGTTTGATGAATTGCAAGGGCTTACGGAAACGTCTACGGCTACAGATTACCGAACGATAATCCGGGAAAAAGTATTATTGCCTTCCGGGTTGCAATACTGGGATAAAGCTGATTTTAAAGACTGGAATCACCAGGGGTTATCACTATTTCAATATACCCGTTACTATCTTAAAAGTAACCTGGCCATTGCTTCCGGTGCCAATTCGGATGATGTATTAATAGCCGGGAGCCGTGGATTAACACTCACCAGCTATGAAGTAGCACAAATACTAACGGCATTTGAAAAAAAGCAATTAATAAGTGAATTATGGATGAATGAAATGAAAAATAAAAAATGTGGTTTTGATACTTGGGTGGATGGGCCACACGGAAAATACTATTGGAAGAATGGGGGTTGGACAACAAATTCTGGAACGGGCGGTGAAACAATTATTATGGTTTTCCCCAATGGAGTTCGGGTAAGCCTCAATTGTAATAGCAACCGTAAATTGAATGATCAATTTGTAGGGGACCCGGCTCTTATGGCGAAGGCTTATGATGACGCATGGTAACAAAATGAATATTGTAAAAAATAAATATATAAATTTTTTATGAAAAAAATAGTTATTGCTTTTATTGTGCTGTTCTCTTTTTCTGGATTAATTGCACAAAACATTGGGGTTGGAACTACCAATCCAATATATACCACAGATATTGCCGATAGCACGAGTGGTACGATATTAAGATTGCGTACAATAAGCGCCACACTTAACGACCGAACTTTATTGCGTTTTACTACTTCCACAGTAAATAGTAATAATGGGTTTAACTCTTCTTTTATTGGTAATGAACGACAGGCTTCGGGTGCTGCATTGATTTTTGGAACTGCCGGTTCAAATTTTTCGGCAGCATTCGAAAAAATGCGATTGAATGAAACAGGTTTCCTTGGAATTGGCACGACAACTCCACTTGCACGGGTACATATCGACTTATCTAATATCGCAACTACAAATACAGCTATGATTATTAACGACGATGATGACCCTATCGTTTTATTTCAACGGAACAATTTAAACAAAGGATTTATACAGCAATTGGGAGATGATTTTAAGATAGGGACCACTATTGATAATAATGCAGGTAATTTGGTTATACGCACCAATGGCGCAGATAGAGTGTGGTTTACTTCCAATGGCCGTTTAGGGATTGGCACTTCTAATCCACTTTCGCAAGTTCATATGACGGGCGAACTGACATTACAAAACAGTAACCCGGTTATTCAAATGAAAAATGCAACGGGTGATGACAAAGCCTTTATTCAGACAATCAGTAATGATATGCTTATTGGCACAAATAACATAAATACAACTGGAAACTTTATAGTACGAACCAATGGAGCAAACAGGCTAACGGTTACACCTCAGGGTTTTGTTGGCATCGGTACTACTCCTCAATGGCCTTTGCATCTTGAAGGTGGTAATAGTGCAGTATCAATGCTAATCAATAACAGCGGCTCCAACGATTTTATTCTCTTAAGAAGAGGCGATGAATTCATAGGTAATATCAGCTGCAACAATTCTAATGATTTGCAGATCGGAGCCCTAAATAGAAATATTCTCCTTTCTGCAGGTGGAGCAAACCAGGTTTTCATTCACTCCAACGGACACGTAGGGATTGGTACGAACTATACCCACGTGGATTACAGGCTGGCAGTTCTCGGCAAGATTATATGTACAGATATTGGCACCATTCCATTTAGCGACTGGCCCGATTATGTATTCAATAAAACATACAAGCTGAAACCATTGAACCAGGTAGAAAAATTTATACAGAACAATCATCATCTCCCGAATATACCATCTTCAAAAGAAATTGAACAAAAAGGCATTCAGTTGGGTGATATGCAAAAAAGGATGATGGAAAAAATTGAAGAACTCACTTTGTATATAATTGAATTGAATAAAAAGCAGGAAGCATTCAGAAGTGAAATCACCCGGTTGAAAAAGAAGTTAGATAAATAAAATAAATGCAATCATCGTTTAATCAGATCATCATGAATTATATAAGCAAATGGACAATCGTTCTATTTTTATCTCCATGTATAGTGTTTTTTTCCTGTAAAAAAAATAGTACACCTTTTTTGCCCAAAGAAACTGCGCTTAGTAAGGTGTTTGAAAATGATATTCTCCAGACCGAGTATTTCTATTCGGCCGAAAGGAAAATTGAACGTATCAATTATTATAATGAAGCCGGTGATTTTTTATTTGCTTTTTTGTATAGCTACAACAGTGATGGCAATGTCGTCTTACAAAAGCAAGTGGATATTCAGAATAAAGTTGCTTATCAAACCACCTATACCTGGCAAACAAAAGAAAAAATCAGCAAAGAAGAAACGATGCCCCTTTTCGGAACGGATTCAGCGAAAATTACTACCCGAAAAAAATATATATACGACTTAAATGGAAGAATAAGTAAACGGGTTTGGACAGATGTACAAACTGATAAGGACCTGAACTGGCAGATATTCGAGTACTTCGATAATGGTAATTTAAAATTAAGCGAAAGCTATAATAATGGTGTTATGCCTAAATTAACAGCAAAATTTCAATATACTTCTTCTATAACAACTGCTCCTCAAAGCCTTTTCGAATTTAGTGCCGAACCATTAGATATTTTTATACTTACCTACAATAACAAAGAATACCAGGGATACTTTTATAACAATGCCGGTCTAACTACAACCGAATTTACAGTTCTTCGAAGTAATGTCCAACGTGATAGTAAAGAGTTTATTTTGTCACAAACTCAAACAGAAAAATACCAAAAGCCTGTTAAACCATCAAAAATTGTCAATGTCAGGTATCAATACATTGACTTATAATCTATGATTTTTCAATGTTTAAATTTTGCACAATGAAACCAATAAAAGAATCGTTCCAGCCGTAGTTGCCCTACTACTTGCATTAACCGCTTGTAAAAAAGAAAAAGTATTACAGCCACAAAAACATGAGATAACACTTGCCGATTT
>JANNEK010000388.1:0-10894 GCA_031378605.1 Chitinophagaceae bacterium
ATTATCGTTAGTGAGCTTATTTGCCGACATAGCCAGTGAAATGCTTTACCCCGTTGTACCCGTGTATTTAAAAGAAATTGGCTTTTCAATATTATTAATAGGCATACTGGAAGGTGTAGCCGAACTTACTGTTGGATTAAGCAAAGGCTATTTTGGCAAGAGAAGTGATGAATTGGGATTTCGATTACCCTTTGTTAAACTGGGATACTTTCTCAGTGCTTTATCGAAACCGTTAATGGCAATGTTATCGTACCCGATTTGGATTTTTTTTGTAAGAACAACCGATCGGTTAGGCAAAGGAGTGAGAACTGCCGCCAGGGATGCATTGCTATCGCAAGAAGCTACCATTGAAACAAAAGCCCGTGTTTTTGCATTTCATCGGGGATGGGATACACTGGGAGCTGTAGCAGGGCCACTACTGGCACTGGCTTTTCTTTACCAGTATCCTTCCCAATACACTCTTCTTTTTTATATTGCTTTTATTCCCGGTATCATTTCTGTTGCTTTTATTTTTTTATTGAAAGAAAAGAAGAAACCCGTTTCCACAATTACTAAACAAAATTTTTTTTCTTTCTTGTCTTATCGAAAAATTGCAAACCCACAATACAAAACTCTTGTAACTGGTTTATTAATATTTGCGTTGGCCAATAGCTCCGATTTTTTTCTATTATTGAGAGCCAAAGAAATCACACAAAGCGATAATTCAACCATTGCTGCCTATATATTATACAATCTTATTTACGCGGTTAGCTCCTATCCGATTGGAATACTAGCCGATAAAATTGGAATAAAAAAAATATTTCTTTTTGGGTTATTTCTATTTGCGGTAGTGTATTCGGGCTTTGCGGTAGCAAACTCTTCCGTTCAAGTATTTTTATTATTCGCTTTGTATGGAATCTATGCTGCAGCAACAGAAGGTATTGCAAAAGCCTGGCTTACCAACATGGCCCATGAAAAAAATACCGCTACTGCAATTGGCTATTATAGTTCATTGCAAAGTATAGCTGCCTTTTTAGCCAGTTTAATGGCCGGAGTTATATGGCAATGGGCAGGAAGCGAAACTGTTTTTTGGATAGCAGCCTCGCTTTCATTGATTGCTTTTGGTTATCTATTATTCCAAAAAATGAATTCTTCAACTGCTTCGTATTAATAATTACTATCTTAGAATTTCAACTATTTACTATGAAGCACTCTAATTACTACTGTACTCTTTTTACATGTTGCTTTTTATTATTCGTTAGCACCTATTCGCAAGAAACAAAAATTCCTTACGGACATAATAAAGAAGCCGGTTTATTCTATGAGATACGAGGAATGAAAATGTATTGCGAGATTTATGGAGAAGGCCAACCCTTACTTATTATTCATGGTAACGGAGGCTCTATAGCCGATTTTACGAATCAAATACCATTTTTTGCTAAAAAATATAAAGTGATTGTTGCCGATAACCGTGCTCAGGGCCAATCGACAGATATAGGAGACTCTCTTTCCTATGAAATGATGGCAGATGATTATGCAGAGCTATTAAGTACGCTTAAGATTGATTCTGCCTATGTAATTGGATGGAGCGACGGCGGTATCAATGCATTATTACTTGCCATTCGTCATCCGGAAAAAGTAAAAAAATTAGCGTCTACCGGGGCCAATCTTCAACCAGATACAAATGCTGTTTATAAAGAAGTAGCAGACTTAGCATTGCCTTCGTACACACAATTAAAAAAAGTATCGGCAAAAACCGAGCGTCAAAAAGCAAATTGGAAGCTGGTACGCTTATTAATTGAGGAACCACATATATCATTAACCGATTTGCATAAGATACAATGCCCCAGTCTTATTATTGGTGGGGATCATGATGTAATTAAAGAAGAACATACCCTGCTTATTTATAAAAATATTCCAAAAGCCTATTTATGGATATTACCCAACTCGGGCCATAGCACACCGGTTGTTTACAAAGACGACTTTAATAAGATAGTAGATGAGTTTTTTTCGAAGCCATACCGGAAGATTACAAAAGCAGGAAGGTTTAATTGAATAAAAAATATAAAAGTAGCAAATCGGTAAAGAATAAATTTTTCATTACCGGCGACAGTGTTCTGTTAACCCTGTTCTACCTCAACTATTTTTACGCACACAGATTCAGCATTCTTTTCACAAATCTGATTGGCCATTCGTGCAAAAGAATTTTTAGTACTCTTCTCAGCGGCTGCGGTTATTTTTTGCCACGAAGGCGCGAAGTATTTTTCTTGTGCTACTATGCTCTTGTAGTTATTACTTGCCACGAAGGCGCAAAGTATTTAAAGATGTGCCCCTATTCTTTTTTGTAGATAGTTATACCCTGATTTATAGTTGCTATAATAACAAGTAACGTATTAATTTTTTACTGCGGAAAAATACAGTACACTTCTCTGCGACTTTGCGCCTCTACGGTTATTTTTTGCCACGAAAGCGCGAAGTATTTAAAAAACTATTCTGATTTTTTTCGTAGATGGTTATACTCTGATTTATAGTTACGCTAACACTATATTTATTTTTATATTCCTCAACCTGTTTTTTTCCTATTGCACAAAACCCAGGCGTTTTTCCATTTCCTTGCTTAATGCAGGAAGCTTTCTTCTTTCAATCAAAAAACTAGTAAGTTGTGCAATTTCTGCAAAGATGTAATGTTTATCGAGCGCTCCTTTTAAATAATCTTTTCCGGTACTACCGCCGGTACCAATACGACTTCCAATCATTCGATGTACCATACTCATATGCCGATAGCGCCAGGTACTTAACTGTTCATCGATTTCTAATAATACATTTAAAACCTGGAAGGGCAATTGTAACATAGGATAACCACGATATAACATTATAAAAAGCGCTGCCCGTGAGGCAGCAGGTGATAAAGAACCTGAACCTTCCATCGCTGTTAATTTCCCGGTAGCAGGTGCATTAAAAACGTTGATTACATTTTCCTTGTCTGAAAATAATTGTATAAAGGCAGTATCGTTTCCTTTTTCTCCCTCTGCTAAACTGGTTTGGTAACAATGATAATATTCATTCCAAAAAAGATTTACTCCCGTACCTATTCCAAATTTAATTTCGTTCGGAGAAGAATGATGTGAATGAAAATTTTTCCAATTAGAATCTTCTTCAAAAAAAGGCATACGGCCAAGCCATGAATTAAGTAATTCTAAAATAGAAATTTCTTTTTCGGCTTCTTTAATAATATCAACCTGCTTAGGCCTTAATTGAGAAATATAATATTCCTGCCCGTGCCGCTGTTCATACTTGAGTCCGAGTTTTGCCTCCAGCACTTTAAACTGCCAGCTTTGAAAACCAGAAGCAGGTCTCAGCATATCCCTGAAATCAAGAAAATCCATCGGGGTCATTGTTTCCATTACATCAATCTGCTGTACCAATAATTTCAGTATAGTAACTACTCTGGATAAGCGATGTACAATAATCTGAAGTTCCGGGCTATTATCATTTAAAGATGTTTTGCTGAGAATTGATTTTATAGAATCTACTTCATGCAATAGTTGTTTAAACCATAATTCATAAGCCTGGTGAGTAATGATGAATAACATTTCATCGTGCGCGGGAAGTTTGTGTTTGTCACTTTCTAATTGCTGAGAATCGAGTATTTTATCCAACTGAAGATAGTCGCTATAGTGAACAGGCTGATACATGGCTAAGTGATTTTGATCAGGAAATTACTGGGTCGAGTTTGAAGTTTATAGTTTATAGTTGTTGAACTGCAAAAGTTTGTTTAAATATTTACATGCTTTCAGGCCAAGGCCGACTATGATTTGAATGCTAACTGTTATCTGCATTTGCAAACTCAAAGCCAATATCTTTACGGAAATACATTCCATCAAAATCAATTTTATCTAATGCTTCTCTTGATTTTAATACTGCCTCCTGCAAAGAATTTCCAAAAGAGCTAACACACAATACTCTGCCTCCATTAGTTACTACCACTCCTTCTTTTCGAATGGTACCCGAATGAAATAAGAAACTATCCTCTGGTAATTTATCTTCCAATCCTTCAATAGCAAAACCTTTTTCAAAACTACCGGGATAACCTCCGCTCACGGCCATAATTGTGGCAGCAGAACGTTTATCGATACTGATTGTTGTTTTATCCAGTTCTTGTTTAGCCGTTGCCACCAGTAATTCTATCAGGTCATTTTCTAATCTGGGTATTATTACTTCTGTTTCGGGGTCACCTAAGCGACAATTGTATTCAATAACAAATGGCTGGCCATTCACTTTTATTATTCCGATAAAAATAAACCCATTGTAATCGATTTGGTCGTTTCGCAATCCCTCAATAGTCGGTTTAATAATTCTCTCTTCAATCTTATGCATGAATGAGGAGGAAGCAAAAGGCACCGGGCTTACTGCCCCCATACCACCTGTATTCAATCCACGATCTTTTTCACCAATTCGTTTATAATCTTTGGCTTCAGGCAATATCACATAATTTTTACCATCGGTTAGTACAAATACGCTTAGCTCAATCCCATCTAAAAACTCTTCAACAACCACTTTTTTACTAGCCTCACCAAATTTATTTTGTTGTAACATCAATTCAATTTCTGCTATCGCTTCAATGGAAGAGTTACAGATAACTACCCCTTTTCCGGCAGCAAGCCCATCCGCCTTTAATACAACCGGCAATGCATGTTCATGTACATACTTAACGGCTTCTTCAAAATTAGATTGATCAAATTCGCGATAACCTGCAGTGGGTATATTATGTCTTTGCATAAAAGCTTTTGCAAAGGCTTTACTACCTTCCAGCCTTGCTCCCTGTTGAGAAGGCCCGATAAAATAAAGATTTTTTAATTCATCCTTTGTATGTAAAAAATCATACAAACCATTTACTAAAGGTTCTTCGGGGCCAACAATCACCATCGTAATTTCCTCTTTGATACAAAAGGAAGCAATGCTATTGAAATCGTTCAAATCAATTGATAAGTTCGTTCCGCAATTTGCAGTGCCTGCATTGCCGGGAGCAATAAAAAGAGTATTCTTTATTGCACTTTGATTGAGTTTCCAGGCAAGTGCGTGTTCTCTTCCTCCGGAACCAAGGAGCAGGATTTTCATGGTGAGAATGATTTTATAAGAGTGCGAATTTCGTACTTCAATATCACACAGCCGAATTTATGTTGCTCATAAAAGAAGTATATATAATATTATCTGTATTTTACGCATACATTTTTTTTAACCAGGCTTGCACATCAAAAAAAACTATTATGAGTCAATCCCCTTCCCAGGCACATCCTAAAGGACTATACATTCTGTTCGCTACTGAAATGTGGGAACGTTTCAACTACTATGGAATGAGAGCGATTCTCATCCTTTTTATGACGCAGGCACTTATGTTTGATAAAGCCTTTGCCTCAAATTTATATGGTAGTTATATAAGCCTTATTTATCTATCCGGACTTGTTGGTGGATATGTAGCGGACCGGTACTGGGGAAATCAACGATCTATCATTGCAGGTGGTATTGTAATGGCTATATCAGAAATTCTTTTATTTTTTTGTGCTTCTTTATACAATGAATCTCCTCAGCTTTCTTCCTTATTATTTTATTGCGGGTTAGGAATGATGATTGCAGGTAACGGGTTTTTTAAACCAAATATCTCCAATATGGTTGGGCAATTATACCGAACCAACGATAAAAGAAAAGATGCTGCCTACACTATTTTTTACATGGGTATTAATCTCGGCGGCGCTATTGGACCTTTTATTTGTGGATTAGTTGGCAATACTGGTAACCCGGCTGATTTTAAATGGGCTTTTTTAGTAGCTGCAATAGGAATGGTGATAAGTGTAATCGTTCAATGGGTGTTTCATCGAAAATATGTTAGGGACCCCGATAATAATATTTTGGGTATGGTGCCTTTAGACAGTCCCAAAAAAGCATTGTCCCCAATCGTTACTATTGTTGGATTAGCCGCCATCTCTTTACTTTCAATTGCGCTTATTTATATAGATGCAAAAGTGTACAGTTATTTATTTATTCTTTTAATAGCGTGTTTTGTAATTATTCCGTTTATTATTTATACAGACAAGTCTCTAACGAAACAAGAAAAGAGTAAAGTTGGGGTAATAATTGTTGTTTGTTTTTTTGTAATATTTTTCTGGAGTGCTTTTGAACAAACGGGCGCTTCTCTTACATTTTTTGCCGACGAGCAAACGAACCGAAATCTTGGATGGTTTAAAATTCCAACCTGGGTAATTTCTGTTTTATCTGCTGCGCTTCTCTATTATTGCGCTACCCTTTACAAAAAAATCGGAAAAAATCTTTCTTCTGTAGCGGATAAAGAATTAAGAATTACCACCTATTCATTATTATTATTTTTCGTAGTAGCAATCATTGGCGCAAACGTATATTTATTTGCGAATGGCTTTAGCTATGTAAGCCAGGAAACGGTTCCAACAAGTTGGTTTCAATCATTGAACTCCGTTTTTATTGTTTTATTTGCGCCCTTTTTTGCAATGATGTGGTTAACCATGGGAAAGAATGAACCTTCCTCTCCTACAAAAATGGCAATAGGATTAGTTTTAGTTGGGTTGGGTTTTTTATGGATTGCTTATGGAGTTAATAATATTCAACCGGGGGTTAAGGTAAGTATGATTTGGTTAACAGTTTTGTATGCTATCCATACCTCAGGAGAACTCTGTTTGTCGCCGATTGGTTTATCGCTTGTGAATAAACTAGCACCCATTAAGTTTGCATCTTTACTGATGGCCGTTTGGTTTACCGCCAATGCATTCGGGAATAAATTAGCTGGTTCTCTGAGTGCCTTATATCCCGAAAGCGGTAAAACAACTTCTTTCCTTGGTTACCATATGAGTAATGTTTACGACTTTTTTCTCCTCTTTGTATTTATGAGTGGGGTTGCAGCATTATTGCTATTTATACTTACCAAAAAATTACAGAAAATGATGGTGCCGGCCGTTTCGTAGAGCTTTAATCATTTAGAAAAAAGGGTATACTTAATGGCATACCCTTTTTTATTTTCAGTATCTTACCCAATACAAACCAAAACAGCTACTATGTCTGAGAAAAAATTTCAACCTTTTATAGGTCCTGAAAAAAACATAAAAGAGCTTACCGTAAAATCCATTTTATTAGGTAGTTTATTCGGAGTTATATTTGGAGCAGCTACCGTTTATCTCGCACTTAAAGCAGGCCTCACCGTTAGCGCGTCCATTCCAATTGCTGTTATTGCCATTACTTTAGGCAGGCGTTTTTTTAAAACTACTATTCTTGAAAATAATATTATTCAAACAACTGGAAGTGCAGGAGAGAGTATTGCCGCTGGTGTTGCCTTTACCTTACCCGGATTTCTGTTCTTAAGTTCTCCCGATAGTGCGAAGTATTTTAATTATCTCACGATATTGATACTTGCCATTGTTGGAGGATTGCTTGGAACATTATTAATGATTCCACTAAGAAAAGCATTAATTGTAAATGAACATGATAACCTTCCCTATCCCGAAGGAACGGCTTGTGGAGATGTTTTAAAAGCCGGTGAAAAAGGTGGTGATTTTGCCCGCACCGCATTTCTTGGATTGGGTGTTGCCTTCGGATACGCGTTACTGCAAAAAGTATTGCGCATTATTGCCGAACTTCCCTATTACACAACTAAACAAATTAATAAATTTTTCCCTTCGGCTAAGGTTAGCGGTGAGATAACGCCTGAATATCTTGGAGTAGGGTATATAATCGGCCCAAAAATAGCTGGTGTTTTAGTAGCAGGTGGTGTTTTAAGTTGGTTAGTATTAATTCCTCTATTGGCATCAATTGTACCAGGAGATACCATTGCACTACAATTAGTAAAGCTGGGTTACCTCGCAGATCTTACCAAAGAAGGAGGTAAAGGAAATTGGAATCCGGTTACACATACCTTTACTGATTATTCTGCGGCCGTATACTATGCGTTTGTTCGACAGATTGGCGCTGGTGCCGTAGCTGCCGGCGGCATTATTACTTTAATCAAAACATTGCCGACCATTGCCAAATCTATAAAATCAAGTATTCGTTCCATAAAATCAAATAGTGATGCGAACGCACCTGCTATCCTACGCACAGAAAAAGATCTTAGTTTAAAAATGGTAGGACTTGGTACCTTAGGCTTGGTAGCCCTCATAAGTTTTTTACCACAAATACCAGGAGAAGGACTCGGACAAAAATTATTGATTGGTATTCTGGTAGTTTTATTTGGTGCTTTGTTTGTCACCGTATCTTCCCGTATTGTGGGCTTGATTGGAAGTTCCAACAACCCAATAAGTGGTATGACCATTGCTACCGTAATGGGTACCAGTTTAATTTTTTTAAGTGTGGGTTGGACAGGAAAAGCGTTCGAACCTTTAGTATTAGTAGTTGGTGGAATGATTTGTATTGCTGCAGCGAATGCAGGGGCAACATCACAGGATTTAAAAAGCGGATACATTGTTGGTGCAACACCCCGAAATCAACAGATCGCTTTATTTGTAGGCGCTATCGTTTCATCGATTGTAATTGGGCTAACAATAAAATTTCTGGATAAACCAACTACAGAGATGATGAACCAGGGAGTCAGCCATATGATTGGAACAGAAAAGTTTCCTGCGCCACAGGCAACTCTAATGGCTACTTTAATAAAAGGTATTCTTTCACAAAATCTCGATTGGCAATATATTTTCGTGGGGGTGTTCCTGGCAGTAGTGATGGAATTATGCGGTATTAAGTCGTTGAGCTTTGCCGTGGGAGCCTATCTTCCTTTATCAACTACCCTACCCATTTTTGTAGGGGGTGCAATACGAGGCATTGTTGAATGGAAACAAAAGAAAAATAATATTCATAGTAAACCCGAAGAAGAAGAACTAAGCAAAGGAAGTTTGTTTGCCACGGGTCTTGTAGCAGGTGGTGCTGTAGCTGGCGTTCTGATCGCTTTTATTTCAGGTTCCGATTGGGGTAGTAAATTCTTAACATCCGTATCGCAGGAATATTCTATTGTAAATGGGTTGGGAGAAAACGGCTATTATATAATTGGTGTTTTATTTTTTGCAGCAATGGGTTGGATCTTGTATAAAAATGCAATGAAGAAATGATACTATTCAAAGAGCAATACAAAAATTCGATATACAACAGCCTTATTTGCCTGGTATGAAATTAGAATAGAGGGCAATTAAAATGATGAAAGATTAGTGTCTTTGAAAACAAGCAAATTAACCCGGGAATAAAATAATATAAGATGATGTAACAATTTCAACAGATATCCGTCTTAGGCCTTATAAAACGCAAAATGGATTCAAAGAAAAAAACAGCAAGAATTGCTGGTTTAGTTTATTTGATCGTTGTATTGAGTGGTATTTTTCACCTCATGTATGTTCCTTCAAAACTATTTGTT
This sequence comes from Chitinophagaceae bacterium, assembly GCA_031378605.1. GTDB lineage: Bacteria > Bacteroidota > Bacteroidia > Chitinophagales > Chitinophagaceae > Endoryza. The sequence goes on from JANNEK010000388.1 coordinate 9,398, forward strand.
CGGGATAATCCAACCGCAACTATTAATAATATTATTGCCTCCGAAACACTTTTCAGACTCGGCATTGTAAGTGGATTAATATGCTTTATATCGTTTTTAATTTTACCCTTGATATTATATAAGTTACTCAGTGCAGTTAATAAAACCCATGCTGTTCTAATGGTAACACTTGCTGTAGTAAGTGTTCCGATCTCTTTTGTAAATATGCTCAACAAATTTGCCATTCTTACCTTACTAAGTAAAGCTAATTACCTAAGTGTATTTGAAGCAGATCAATTGAGCGCCCAGGTTATGTTGCACCTTGCTTATTTTAATAATGGAACTCAAATAGCTTCTATATTTTGGGGGCTTTGGTTATTTCCATTTGGTTACCTGGTTTTTAAATCAGAGTTTCTCCCAAAGATCCTCGGTATATTATTAATGATTGGGTGCTTTGGATATACCATCGATTTTTTGTGTGGATTTCTTTTCCCGAAATATCATGAAAGCGGAATTTCTACTTTTATAACTATTCCCGATAGTATTGCTGAAATTGGAATATGCTTATGGCTTTTAGTAATAGGAGTAAGTGATAAACGCACACCTAAGTTAGTATGATTATTATTTTTAAAAATTGAATTCAAGTATGAAAAAAACATCTGAGTTAGCAGACTTCAACATACATGTGAAGTTTAAATTTTCGGCCTTTTGGGCAGCGATAATGACTACTTCCAAAGTTTGGAAAATTCAAAATAAAGTAATTCCTTTGTAATTACACTAATCTTTCAACTAATGGACATTTCTGTAATTCCAATTGGCAATTCTAAAGGTATCAGGCTCACAAAAACCTTGATAGAAAAGTATAATATTACAGACACTGTTGAACTTATTCTTGAAAAAGGCTACATTATTATTAAGCCTAAAAAAGAAGCCAGAAAAGGTTGGGAAAAGGCTTTTAAAAAGATGCATGAAAATGGGGACGATAAATTGATAATTTCGGATTTTTTTGAAGATGAAAATTTTGATGAGTGGAAATAAAACAATATCAAATAACCTTAGTAAATCTTGATCCGACCATTGGAAGTGAGATGAAAAAAACACGACCTTGTGTGGTAATTTCTCCCGATGAAATGAATAAGTATTTACAGACTATTGTTATCGCCCCCGTGACAAGTACCTCAAAACCTTATCCTACAAGAATTGAGATAAAACATTCAAAGGCTAAAGGCTGGATAGTATTAGATCAAATCAGAACAATAGACCGACAAAGAATCATAAAAATTACAGGTCTGTTGACAGAAAAAGAAATTGGAAAAATAAAAGCAGTTCTTAAAGAGATATTTGTGGACTAAAATAGAAAGCAACATAGATAGTGGTATAGTGGCAGAACTTTGTACAATCAGCTTTAGTACACAATTTAGCTCAGGTTCGGTTTTGTCAAACATTGCTGAACGTTAGATCTTTGGTATCATTTTTTCTGCCATAATGATATTTATAGCCATTAGTTCAATGGCCCCC
>JANNEK010000400.1:0-8899 GCA_031378605.1 Chitinophagaceae bacterium
CACGATTTGTACATCGGCATTCAATGATTTTAGTTGCGCAAGAAATTCAGGGTTTTTTAGTTTTTCAGGCTGAAGTAGATGGAGGTGATGTTCAACAGCATATTTTTTTACGGCGCTTTCGGTCATTTTCATTCCCCTGCCGGCAGGTTTATCAGGAGCGGTAATAACGCCCACGATGGTACACCCAGCTTTTACCAATGCGTCGAGCGAGGCTACTGCAAATTCGGGAGTACCCATAAAAACAATCCGAAGCGATGAAATTGACATAGTAAAATAATGGACTGGTTTTCTTTTGTTATATTATTCCATCCATCAATGAATGTAATATAATAAAACTAAGAGTTGGCTGAATGAATAATTTATATGGCTAAAACAAAGGTTGTTCCCCTATCATTGCCTGGAGCAATGGATATATTGCATTTAATGGCTTTTGCCAAATCTCTTATGATATGTAGGCCCAAACCATGTTTGGTTCCCACAAGGGCAGTTTCATCAAATAATGATTTTGCCTGCTCGGTATTTATTCCTGGTCCATTGTCAGTAATAGATAAATAGAGTTTATCATGTTGTTTCCATGCTTTCCATTCTATAGTAGGATTATTAGACTGATGCAATGCTTTAATAGCATTGGCGGTTAGGTTTTGCATAATCGTTTGCAAATAATGTTTATCTGTTTGAATTGAAATAGCGTCCTCATCTAAAAAAATAAAATTAATCGTTGATCGGTCGGAAAAAAAATTCTTTAAATAAGTAAACAAAGCACTTGCAGGCACTAATGTTTCATCGGGTTTAAAATTCTCCATCTGTCCTTTACTCCACAATAACATTCCTTCCATTGTTTCTAATAATGATTGGGCGGAGCTTGATATTTTTTCTTCTCTTGCAGATATTTGTTGTGTATTGAGTATGCCGGGGTTTCTTTTTTGTAATTGTAAAAAATTTATCAGGCTGGCAACCGGACTTCTTAGATCATGGCTCAGTATGCCAAAGAATTTTGCTTTTACCTTATTGGCTTCATCCAGTTCATTGTTTAATTGTATGAGCGTCGTATTTGTTTTTTTTCTTGTTCTGCTTTGGTAAAAAAATAATCCTCCGGTAGTTGCTAAAAATGCAATGGCAGCAATCATCAACCATAATTTTTTATTCTGATTCTGCAATTGCAGGCTTTTGTTTTCGATTTCTTTATTCCTGATATCAATTTCTTTTTGACTCTCAATGGCCGCTATTTTATTTTTACTTTCCTGCGAATAAAGAGAATCGTTAAGCTTGTAAAATTCCTTAAAACTTAAGAGTGCTTTTTTATAATCTTTATTCAATTCCTGCAGTTCAGAAAGGTTACCAGTAAAATGCGCATAGTAGGAAGTATTACCTGTTCGTTTGCTTAAATCAATTGCCTTTGTTAAATAATAACTTGCTTTGCCGAACAATTCATTTTTTGTGACAGGTATAATACCGCCGCGTTTTACAATGTTCAACGTATCGTAACGGGCAATATCAAGATAAGCAACTCCTATATTTCCAGTATTTGCAATGGCAATTGGGTTTTCGGGGCTTAAAGCATCCCATATTTTTTGCGCTTGTAATTTGTATTCCAGATTTTTTCTATAGTCCCGAATCATAATTGAGTAATTACTTAATACGGTAGCAACACCAACGTTATTTTCCAATTGCCCATAATAATCTTTCGCTTTTAGAAAGTACTGTTCGGCTTTTGTGCTATCACCAATTAATAAATATTCAGTCGCTATTCTTGAAAAACTATTGGCTGTGTTATCTGTACTATTTTCTTTTTCCTGCAGTGCCACAGCTTTAAAGAAATACTCCAATGCTTTTTCATGATTACTTTGGTCAGAATAGATTATTCCGATATTGCTATAGCTTATGGCTACTAATCCGTTGTTTTTTATATTTTCTGCAAGCTTAATTGATTTTAAAAAATACTCAATTGCAATGGCTGACATCGATTGCCGTTGGTAGGCAGCACCAATATTATTGAGCATGCTTGCCATATTAGTGTAATCGCTGTTTTTTTCATGAACAGCATAAGCTTTTTGATACAATTCGATTGCTTTTTTGTACTCGCCTTTATCAACATACAATTGTCCTTTAATACTGGTGAAAACGGCTACCCCTTTGGCCCACTTCATTTGAGTAACGTGCGTAAGTCCGGTTTCAGCAGTTTTCATTGCCTGAACCGGATCAATCAACATATAATTCTCGGTGATCGATTTATAGATTCTTGCTTTAATGGTATCGTTTTTTGCAACCGGCAATTGTTGGGTAAGTGAATCGATTAACTCTTGCCCGTGTTTTTGAGCAAGTATGTTAAATGATCCTGCCAGCAAAATTGCCAAACAGGTAATTATTTTCGAATTTTTAGGAATAAGGTTTTGCATATAAATCTGTACTGGATAAAATAATTTTCGAATAACTAATTTTTCGCTAACGGCTTTTCGACTCATAGTCCTTTCAATGCTTCTTTAAATCGTCTGCCCACAGGTAAAGTAATATCGTTTACCACCAATTCACCAGAAGCTATTTTCTGAATGTAATTTTTTTGAACCGCATAACTACGGTGAATACGTATAAAGCTGCTAAACGCTTTTTCTTTGATCAGGCTTCCTAAAGGAGAAAGGACGGAATATTTCCGTTTGGCCGTAACAATACCAGTATAATCTTTCAATGCTTCGAGATAAATTATTTCATGTAGTTGAAGTTTTACCTGGTCATATCCGTCTTTTATAAATATTGTATCGGCACCTAAATTATGGCTAAGCAGATCTGCTTTTTCGCGAATGCTGGCATAATTCTTTAGACGTTCCATTGCTTTTGAAAACCGCTCTGTACTAAATGGTTTTACTAAAAAATCAAGTGCTGCCATTTCAAAACCCTCTACTGCATAATCGGGGTAGGCTGTAATAAAAATACAGGCTGGTATATCTATTAATTTTTTTCTTAGTTCCAGTCCACTCATTTCATCCATATCAATATCTAAAAATAATGCATCAGGCTTTTTTATTTCGGCAAAAGCAAGTGCTTGCAATGGAGATTGAAAAGATCCAACGACTTCCAGAAAGGGATAATCGTTTATAAAAGATATAGTAGTAAGGATGTCTATCTCATCGTCATCCACCACCACACAGGCGATTTTTTTTGTTAGCAACTTAATGGATTATTGTTAAAAAAGCTATGTCAAATATAGTTGATAAAGGGTGAAAAGTCGTTAATCGATTTGTTTAGTAGTTAAGCGATTTCCGCTTTATTAGCCCAATGTATGCCTGTATGTTTGTTCTCGAAATTTAAAACACCTTAGAATTATGAAAAAAAACAACGTTGCATTAACCTTACTCTTTTTTGCAGGCATTTTTATTTTTGGAAGCTGTAAAAAAAATGTAATTGAAAACCCAGGGCCTGGACCGGGACCCAGCATAGATACAGAACCTACAAGATTTGCCGGAGGCAACTTTACTTTAGTACTGAAAGCCGACAAAACATTATGGGCTACAGGTGAAAATGGATACGGCCAATTTGGAGGTGGCGTTAGCAGAAATATACCTCTTAAAATTATGGATGATGTGCAAAAAGTAAGTGCCGGGCGCTATCACTCGATGATTATTAAAATCGATAATACGCTTTGGGTTACGGGTTTTAACAAGTATGGGCGATTGGGTGATGGAAGCACCACTAACAGGAGCGTCCCGTTAAAAATTATGGATAATGTAAAATCCGTAAGTGCCGGGGATGATCATTCGCTGATTGTAAAAACTGATAATACACTTTGGGCTACTGGTTACAATGGGTCGGGCGAATTGGGCGATGGCACCAACACGAATAAGAACATCCCTATTAAAATTATGGATAATGTAAAATCCGTGAGTGCCGGATATGGTCATTCGCTCATTGTAAAAACTGATAATACGCTTTGGGCAGTGGGAAAAAATTCTGAAGGCCAATTGGGCGATGGTTCTTTCATTAATAAAAACATCCCTATTAAAATTATGGATAATGTAAAAAGTGTAAGTGCCGGAGCAACCCATTCGCTTATTTTAAAAACGGATAATACAGTTTGGGCAACCGGTTACAGCGGGTCTGGCGGATTGGGTTACGGAGGGCTTGCTAATAAAAATATACCTGTAAAAGTAATGGACGATGTAAAAGATTTTAGTGGAGGCTCTATTCATTCGCTGTTTTTAAAAACCGATAACACGCTTTGGGTAACCGGTTTCAATGGAGAAGGGGAATTAGGCGATGGCTCAAATATCAGTAAAAGTACGCCTGTAAAAATAATGGATAATGTAAAAAATGTAAGTGCCGGTGATAGCCATTCAGTAATAGTAAAAACGGATAATACAGTGTGGGCGACCGGTTACAATGCATCAGGGCAATTAGGAGATGGTACAAATACCAGCAGGAATATATTTATAAAAGTACAACTACCCTAACGTACAACTATGGCCGGCAAAAACCTTAGGACAATAATTTTTGCAGTACGATTTTTAAATGCCAAGTTAAAAATGGTGTATACGAAAGAAGATTCAGTAGTATAAACTATTATTTTAAGTATCGTATTTATACCGATACCTCAACGAACCGCGAATTACAATTATCAGACAAATTATTTGTTGGTGATACTGCTATTGACTGCCGAAGGATAGCCCAGGTTGCTACCGTAGAATATGAATGAATAAACACTTTCAACTCTAACAAATCATAAAAAATAAACCTACAATGAAAAAATATTATATCACAATCTACTGCTTGTTGCTTGGTAGCATCAGCGCATTTACGCAAGGAAACGATGGCAGCAAAGTGGAACGAACGGTTCAAAAAGTGGAAAACACAGTAAACAGGGTAAAAACCTTGATTGAAGTATTTCAACCTTATTTATTAAAAGCAAAAGAATTATTCGGGCAGGGAAAGCAACTGGTAACCGAGGTGAAAACAACTATAAAATCTGCTCGAGGTAATAAGAATAACAGCAATGACGTGCCTACTACCTATAATGCAAGTACAAACAATAGTAACAGTAATGTTTACGACCCTGGTAATACGTCTTCGAATAACAGTAATTCCAGCAATAGTAATACTAATGAAACTTCTGGCTACATACCTCCCGGCAGCAGCAATAACAGTACTGGCTCTAATAATTCTAACAGCAGCAATAATAATAATAATAGCAACGGTAATCAGAATTCACCCTATGGTATCTATGAAAATTATAGTCCTAAACAATACTTGCCCATTAACAACGAAGCTTCGATTAATAACGATGGATCAGGTAATTGGGGTAACCAGAACAACGGACTCTATGGTAATTGTTTAGACGTACTAACAGGAACCATTATGGGAATGGGGGAAGCGGAAGATAATCCTAATAGTATCGACCTTATGTTTTTTGCGCCTTCTGACGGACAAAATACCTATGTGTTGATGACACCGTCTTTTGCAAAAAATAATGGTACGGCCACGTACATGACGCAACATGCAAGCGACGCTGTTAACAAATGGAAAGACGTAACCGAAAGTGAAGTAGCATTAACCAGGCTTACCATTGCACAATTTGAAAAAATTCAAAACAATAGCCAAATAAGCGGCGCTGTAAAAAATGCGGTTAACTATGCAGGCTGGTACACTAGTGTAGGCAACAAACTGGAGGGGCAGGTATTTGCAGTAAAAGTAGAACAGGAAAACAGAACTGTATATGCATTGGTGGCTATCGTAAAGCATTTTGGTACCAGTGGAAGCAATGGCTATCTGAAAATAAAAGTAAAATCGCAGGGTATCGACAATAATGGCGACGGCTACGCCGATCCAAACGCATACATCAGATAAACCAATCACTATAAAATTAAAAAAGATGAAAAAGAGCTCATTTATAATAGTAATCGCTATTTTATTTTTATCCTTAACTATAAAGGCCCAGGGAATAAAAATGACCAGCAAAGTAATGATGGGTGGTGCCGCGGCTCCCATTAGCAGTATGATTGCAGAGGGAGAATATTTTATTAAGCTAAATGAAACAGGAAAATACCTGGCCGTTGAAGGGGGGAGCTCCGACAATGGTGCAAGGATTGTGCAATGGGATTTTGCAAATCAGGATAATCATAAATTTTTAATATCCAGAAGTAATGACGGAAGTTATTTTATAAAAGCCCTGCATAGCAACCGCTATTTAAATGTTGCGGAACAATCGCTGGCCGATGGTGCAGTTATTGTTCAGTGGGATTTTGTTGAACAGGATAATTTAAAATGGACTTTTTATTTCGATGCTCCTTCAGGAAGCTATACCATCAGGAACAAACAAAGTGGTAAAGAATTAAAATTACAGGGCGCTAATACGAACCCTATGAATGGAGCATTGCTCGCTATTAACGGTAATGGAGCTACGCAAACATTTTTATTACAGCCCGCTACCCAATTGAAAAACACCCTTACGTTGGTAAGCCCCAATAAACCAGATCGGAAAAAAAGTCTACAAACCGGTAATATAAATAGCGTATCGTTAAGAGTGGCAGAGGGTACTACAGTTGTTCGATATATAGATCCTTCTGGTCCACAAAGAATGAAACAGGGCGATTTTAAAAAAGAAATTAATTCAGTACAAAATGGTGAAACCTGCGAAACCAAAACGGCAAGGATAGATATGGAAACTAAAGATTTCATTCCTGTTACTGCCAGCAGGTATTTAGAATACAATGCGCCAGGATTGATTTATGATGTCAGGAGGTTTTATAGCGGTGATTATACCAACAGGCAGGAGTTTCCCAATGGAGAAAACAGGAACCCTATAACAATTGCTACAACAGTAAGAAATACCAATCGGAAAATTACCGAAACGGTAGATGTTCCCTCTAAAAATAATATTAATCAGGCTATCACCTATTTGCAGGCTGGTTATAGTATAGATCCAATGCAAACAGTTAATCAAACAATGATCTATAGAAGTTCATATGTTCAAAGTAATACGGAAATGCAAATGAAGGTTGGAGCGTCGGGGCATTATTTATTGGCAAATTTTGCTGCAACCATGGAAATGGGAAATACAAAAGAAACGAAAACATTTTATATTGAAGCAGAAAAGGAATTGTTCACCTTGTCGACCGATAAACCGGAAACAGGTTTTTTTAGTGCTGATATTCCAAACATCGGTGACCTGGGTTATATATCGTCTGTATCCTACGGGGTAAAAATAATTGGCAAAATAGAAGTTGAAAATTCTGAAAAAAGCCTTGGTGGTAGTTTTATGGGAATGGTTAATGCCGGTTTTGCCAGCGCCCGTTTCGATTTTGAGGCATTGACAAAGGAAGTGCATCAAAAAGTAAAATGTTTTTTTTACGTAGTTGGTGGAAGGAGCGAAACGGTTACAGGTGTAGATTTGGGTGATGTATATTATAAGATAAACCAAATATTAGCGGGAGTAAATTATAAAACCTGTATGCCTATACGATTAGAATTTAGGTCGCTCGCAACAGGCAGCCCGATTACCTTTAAAGATGTTACTAATAATTTTGTATATGATGTATGTACACCTAAAGCCATACAGGATGCTAATAAAAATCTTACCATCAACATCAATAGTTTAGCCCCAATTGGTACCGATATAGAAATGTATGGCGATGTATGGGCAGAAGTGTGGAGCCCAACTTATGGTGATTTGAAAAGATACAGAACTACCAATAATATATTATTTTCTCTTAAGAAAGATGTGCATTTGGAGATGGGTCAGCTTTTAAAATATTCCAATAATTTACCAGCAATAAAATATGCTGATATCCCCGCAAATTTTTTGGCCGACGCTGAGATACATATTTACTACAATGTAATTGACTATAATGCAATAGGTGAAGATGATAAGCTAAGGCTACGCGGGGGTGAAGTCTTTGTTGTGAAATATCTCAATCTCCCCGGAGCTAATGTACCGGTGGAAGCCTATTACAGATCGGTTATTCCAGTAAAAGATTTATTAGGTGGGTTCATGAAAAATAGTTTTTTTGATTTGGTAGATGGTGACGGAGTAACTATTGGACTTTCTTGTCAGCTTGGTGTGCAAATGCCAGATAAATAAGCAGGCTTTAGTAAAGCCAATGATAAATGCAACGTACAATCATCCATCTATTAATTTTTAAAATGAAAACAGTAATGAAACAACCACTTTTCCTGTTATTTTTTTTAGTCGGCAAATTGTCCTTGGCACAAAATATTGGAATTAATACTCAAGCTCCCTTACAACAGTTGGATGTAAACGGCAAAATTAAAATTGGCAATGATAATGCAGCGCCTGTTGAAGGAAGTATCCGATACAATTCTTTTATGAAAGATTTCGAAGGTTTTAACGGCACTAATTGGGTTTCGCTTACAGCTTCTTATAGCAGTGCGCCTTCTGTAATTAAATCAACTACCAAGCAATATTTAGGCTCTTCTATTGCTATTTATGGCAACTATGCTGTGGTGGGTGCAGCTGAATCATTGTCAACTTGCGGACCAACCTACACTCAAACCGGAAGGATTTATGTTTATAAAAAGGCAGGTAATGAATGGCTATTCTTCCAGGACATTACACCTGTTGTAAACTTTTGTCATAATAACCTTGGCGAGCAAGTTGCCATTTTCGAAAACTACATTGCGATTGCTGAACGAAAATCGTTTGATAATAGTGGTACTGTTTTTATATACAAATTAATTGGAAATACCTGGACCTACCTGCAATCCATACAAGCAAGTATTTTTCTAAGTTCGGAATACTTTGGTAGTTCCATTAGCCTGTACGGAAACTATCTTGCAGTAGGGGCGAAGGGTCTTGCCGAACAACCTGGTAAGATTGGAAGGGTATATGTTTTTGAAAACAACGGAAATAATTTTATAGAAGTACAAAGAATTGACAATCCGGACACTGATACGC
>JANNEK010000440.1:0-1619 GCA_031378605.1 Chitinophagaceae bacterium
AAAGCTATAACTGCTATAAGGTTCCTTCGACAATTGGGCAAAAGTACCACCACCATAAATTCCCTGTACTTTTTCTCTAAGTTCTTCAATAATAAGTATGTTCAAGATTTCGCTTAATACCTGTGCCTTCAAATCAAGATCCTGTGTGTATGGAACTACACCATTATAGAATGCAAGGATTAAACTTTTTTGTTCGGCACCTTTATTAATGGAAAGATTTTTTATCCCTTCAACAGGGCGCACTTTGGTATCTATATAATTAAATTTTTTACCGGTTGCAGGCAAGCTTGCAATATACTTTTCAATTAACGGAAGGATCTGTTCTTCCGTAAAACTTCCCGTAAATACAAAATGCATTCCACTGGCATCGCCAAAATGCTCTTTATAAATAGCTATCGAACGATCCAAATTTATTTTATCATAGTAAGAACTATTGGGAACGGCCACCGGTGCCATTGGATTGTTATTAAAAAGTGCTTTATACATTGTATCAATAAACACGGCCTGCGGATTGGCACTCAGCATCGCAAACTGAGATTTGCTTCTTTGAACATACGACTTAAACAATGCGGTGTCTTTGCGTGGGCTGGTCATATACAAATAAGTAAGTTGAAACATGGTTTCCAGGTCTTTCGCGGTGGAGTTTCCGCCAATTCCATCTGTTACTTCAGTAAAGGAGGGTGTAACAGAAACGGTTTTCCCGGCAAGGACTTTTTTTAGATCAGTTGGAGAAAAGTCACCAACTCCCATTCCGGTTACCACAGGTATTGTATATTCAGCATTGTATTTATCAATTAATTTATAATTGCTTTTGCCTCCATAACGCCCTGCATTCATTATAATTTGATCGTTCTTAAAATCAGTACGCTTTAGGGTAACCGTTACTCCATTGCTTAATTTCAATTCTGTAGTTCCAACAATAGCATTCATTGTTTTGCTTACTACTTTGCCAGCTTTGGGTTCTTTAGTCATTAAATTGGCAAGAATCACTTTTTCCTCATACCGATTAATAGTAGATTTTTCCTTGCCTTCAATAATAGCCAACAACGCTTTGTCATCTGGTAAAACTTCGTTGTCTTTTGGAGACGGGCCCATTACATATACAAATCTATTTTTTTCCTCTTTGAATTTATTACTAACCAAATTTATTTCCTCAATAGTTATAGTAGGCAATAACGATTTTACGTATTCATATTCTTTTTCTATTCCCGGGCAGGGTGCATTTTCCAGGAAATGCTGAACATATTCATCCACAAAATTAGCAGACTCTGTTTTCTCCCGGTCGTTATATGCCTGTTCATAACCGGCAAGTATATTTTTACGCGATCTTTCCAATTCGCTGGCGGTATATACATATCTTTTCACCCGCTCTACTTCTTCTACTAATACACCGATTCCTTTGGTTAGATCACCATTACCAACACCTGCAGATGCAGAAAATCCCTCATAACCACGTGCATAAGAACCAAAATTTACTCCTGCTCCCAGAAATGGCGGGTTTTCTTTTTGTGTAAGTTCCTGCATACGTTGGTTCAGCAATGATGTAAATATTCTCTTAGTAAGTTGATCGCGATAGTCTCCAATTGTTAATACGTCAGTTGTTTTTTTAAAAGGATAAT
>JANNEK010000014.1:0-2762 GCA_031378605.1 Chitinophagaceae bacterium
TTCTTAAACTCCGTTCAAGGTGGAAAAGATGGGTTCCTGGGTAATAATGCCCGTTCTTATTTTCGTGAAGATAATTCGGTACGTAATAATGAATTTACTGCAACAGATTTTTGGTCTCCTCGTAACCCAACTGGTAAATACCCCAGAAATATTTCGGGTAGCCGTTCCAGTATAGATCCTGCTCTATACGAAAGCAGAAGCTTTGTTAGGTTACAGGATGTTTCTCTTGCTTATCAATTAGGGCCTAAACTCCTTAATAAAATTAAAGCACAGGCAGTTAATTTTTATGTTAGTGGAAAAAACCTTGCAACCTGGACTAAATGGGAAGGATGGGATCCCGAGGCGCTGGTTACCAGTAATGGTGTTAATAATGTGCCCGACGGGCTTTTATTAGACGGAAGACCAGCACTCCGAGCAATTACTATTGGCGTACATGTAACCTATTAATTAATGTTGTTTAAAAAATACTGATATGAAAAAGATAAAATTATATTTAATACTGCTTGTTCTTTTTACCGGATCATTTTCCTGTAAAAAAACATTTTTAGACGAAACGCCACTTGACTTTTTAAGTGCTACCAATGCGTTTAAAACTACAGCCGATTTTACAGCTTCTGTAAATAACCTGTACAGGTTAGTGCGGCAGGAGTTTTATACCCTAAACGATAATGCCCCAATGGAGTATGCTTACAGAACAGATATGGCATTTTACGTGCCTGCAGCTTTTCCTGCAAATCTCGTTGGTGAATTTAGCCCTACTTCAAGTATTGTATCCAGCCACTGGACTGCGTTATAAAAAATTGTGGCAGAAGCAAATACAGTTATCGGCCGTATTCCCACATCACAAATGACAGACGCCGACAAGAAATTGTTTGAAGCAAAGGGCCGTTTTTTCAGGGCTTTTGCTTACAGGAGTTTGGCGTATATATGGGGCGGTGTACCTTTAGAAATAAATGAAGTAACAGCCCCAAAGGTTGATTATACAAGGGCAACCAGAAAAGAAGTATATGCACAATGTATTGCAGATTTAACTTTTGCTGTAGCTAATTTACCTGCTATTACAGCCCCTGCTGCAGTTATTAAAGATGGAGAAATAAGCAGCCAGGCAGCCAATCATTTATTAGCCGAGGTATATATTGCCGATGGGCAATTTACCAATGCTGTTACAGCAGCTACTGCAGTTATTAATACACCAGGCGTAGCATTAATGACAAGCCGCTTTGGCACACGTAAAACTGAAATCCCCGGTGATGTTTATTGGGATTTGTTTCGCAAAGGCAACCAAAACAGAAGAGGAGCCGGCACTAATACAGAAGCACTTTGGGTTATTCAATTAGAAACAGATGTACCAGGTGGTGCTGCAATTTCTACCACTGGTTTTGCCAGTGGCGATGGTTTCTCTTTGGAAAGAGTGCATGCCCCACTAATACGTGATGTAACGGTTAACAATGTAGCTCCCTTTTTGTGGCCAGCCGATAATTATAACGGTGGAAGAGGGGTAGGGTTTTTTGCTCCATCCAAATATTTTCAAGACAGTGTTTATAGCAGCGATCCTGTAAATGATATCAGAAATGCTAATCATAATTTTGTAAGGAAATTTTTATGCAATAACCCAGCAAGCCCATTATTTAATACATTGCTTGATTATGCAAACCTGCCTGCTAACACTAAGGGTACCAGTGGTGCTGTTTTAACATCTGGTGTTCCCAGCAGGGCAATCTACGCATATCAAACAAAATGTACCGAACCTGGTGGGCACCCTGCCAATCTTTTAAATTTGCCCGCTGCTTTTCCAAACCAGTTAAAAAATGGTGCCGGGTTTACTTATCAGGACCAATATTTGTTTAGATTAGCAGAAACTTATTTGTTAAGGGCAGAGGCTAACGTGGGTGCAGGTAATGCAGTTGCTGCGGCTGCTGATATTAATATAGTAAGGGCAAGATCTAATGCAACACCCGTTGCTGCTGGTAACGTTAATATTGATTATATTTTGGATGAAAGGATCAGGGAACTTGGCGTAGAAGAAAAAAGGATGTTTACTTTAATGCGTTTAGGCAAATGGTACGATAGGATTATTAAATGTAATCCATTTTATGCCAGCGCAGCATTAACAAAATACAATCTTTGGCCAATACCGCAATCAGAAATTGAAAGAAACAGGGGTGCTGTATTAGCGCAAAATCCGGGTTATTAATTCAACTGAAAATTATTATTTCTTTTTTGAAAAACTAAAAAGCAGGAGAGAAAGCTAAATCTCTCCTGTTTTTTTAAACAGAAAAAAAATAGAGCAACATTTCATGTTTATAAATTCATTTGCATATTTTTTTAGAACAGTATTCAATAGGATGTCTTTAGTCATCTTACTGGTTGCACCGTTAATGGTAATTGCACAAGGGATTAAAAAAAATGCACTACCATTAAGGGAACGGCTCAGTATCAATACCGGATGGAAATTTATGCGGTATACCGAAGGTGCTGATAAATTAATTTATGATATTCGTCCGGAGGTTACCGACCGCAATGATAATAAAGTTGCTGACTCCAAACCAACTGAAGCAATAAGCGTTACAGCTTCTGAACAAGTTTTAAAAAACTGGATTTTACCTTCTGCCAATGATTTTATTAACAACCCGGCAAAACATCATCAACGTCCGCAGGGCAACCCCGGCGGCGACTTTCTTTTTATACAAAATAATTTTAACGATGCTGCATGGGAGCAGGTGAACTTACCACACGACTGGGCAATTAAGGGGCCGTTTTAT
>JANNEK010000026.1:0-1799 GCA_031378605.1 Chitinophagaceae bacterium
GGTGCCTGGCGAGCGCCCCGCGTTGGAAAAATGTATCAAATGTCTCCCGCCGTTCCCGGAGAAGCGCTTACCTATGGTGGTTTTTATAGCCAGGATGATATTAAAGAAATTGTTCAATACGCAAAAGATCGTTTTGTAAACGTGTTACCAGAAATTGATGTACCCGGCCATAGTATGGCTGCATTAGCCTCTTATCCCGAACTTACCTGTACCCCCGGAAACTATAAAATAAATTCTGGCGAAAAAATTATGGAATGGCCCTCAGGGGGTGGTCATTTTTATGGATTAGTGGATAACACACTTTGTCCTGCCAACGAAAAAGTATATGCGTTCCTTGAAAAAGTTTTTTCGGAAGTAGCGCCTCTTTTTCCATTTGAATATATTCATATGGGAGGAGATGAAACTGCCCGGAATTTTTGGGAGAAAAGCGAAGCGGTGAAAGCATTGATGAAAAAAGAGAACTTAAAAGATTTAGATGAAGTTCAAAGTTATTTTGTAAGAAGAATTGAAAAAATCATTGAATCAAAAGGAAAAAAAATGATTGGTTGGGATGAAATACTGGATGGGGGTCTTCCGCCTAATGCCGCAGTGATGAGCTGGCGGGGAGAAAAAGGTGGTATAGAAGCCGCTAAACTAAATCATAAAGTAGTAATGACTCCGGCTGCCTCTGTTTATTTGGATTATAACCAGGGTGATTACTATACTGAACCTCCAATTTATGCAAGCCTTCGGTTAAACAAAGCATATATGTATGAGCCTGTTCCTGGAGGAGTGGATCCGAAATTGGTATTGGGTGGACAAGGAAATGTTTGGACCGAGCAAATACCTAATTTAAGAACTGCTCAATACATGGTATGGCCACGTGGGTTTGCATTGGCCGAAACGTTTTGGAGCCCTAAAGAAAAAAAGAATTGGAATGATTTTATACTTAGGGCAGAAAAACATTTTGATCGTTTTGATGTCTCTCAAACTAAATATGCCCGTACCCTCTATGATCCAATGATAACTGCTAAAAAAATAAATGATAGCGATATTGTTATTGACATGAAAACAGAGGTTGATGGATTGGATATCTTTTATAGTTTTGACGAAACCCATCCCGATAACTTCTATCCAAAATATACAAGTAATTTAAGTGTTCCCAAAAATGCATTGCACCTTAAAGTAATTACCTACAGAAAAGGCATTCAAATGGGGAAGGAAATTGTGTTGCCTGTTACAGAGCTAAAAAAGAGGGCAGGAATGAAGTAGAGAAGTTGATAGTCAATAGTGGTTAGTCAATTGTGAATTGTTAATAGTGAAAAATTAATCGTGAATGGTTTTAGGTAGAAGAGGTAATTAGAAGAGAGTTGGTTCAAAAAAGATATCGTTTTTTATGATCTTTGCTTTTGTAATTGGCTTTCTTTATCAACTATCCACCAATATTTATAAAAAATTTGTTCAAGTAAAGTTTCTGTCCCATATTTGCAATGAAATGAAAAAACAAGTTCAATTATTACAGTGGTGGTGGCATACAAACTCTTCAGGGGTTCTGTAATGTCATTACTTTATTAATAAAGTATTTTCAGAAAGCCCCGATTATTTCGGGGCTTTTTTATTTTTTATTATCAGCAAACAACTAAAATCAACTTAAATTATCAAAGCATTTTTCATAACGGGTTCTTTGCCCCTCTCCTTAAGCAGCGGGCTTGGGAAGAGGTGACACTAACATAGGAAGCCTGTAACTTTTATAATAATTTTTTATGAAGCCTTTTTACTTTTTTACCATTCTTAACCAACTAAAATGAACTTAAATTATC
>JANNEK010000052.1:0-2000 GCA_031378605.1 Chitinophagaceae bacterium
CCCCTACAGTGGTTACCCACTTGCCCTGTTTCCAGTCTTTTTTATCCACTATATTCAAAGTGTCTCCACTGGGAGAAAGCAAAAAATCTTTGTACTGGGCATTTGCTTTTGTCAGCATAGTCATCAACAGCAGAACAGTTATTTTCAAACTTCTCATGTTATTTAATATTTAGTAACTATTCAGTCCCCAAAAAAAATGTACTTTTTTATTTTTCGTAAAGTTATTCACACATTTCCGAGTATTTTGAAAAATCTGTTTTTTATGCACTTTTTATTTGTGCAATGTGGGTTAAAAGTGCCGTAAATATTAGGTTGTAGCGCACTTATAATTGAATTTTACTGTTCAATTATTTACTTTGGATATTCAATTATTACTACAAATTTTTCAGCAAAAAATACAACAATTAGAAGCCAGGATAAAAATCCTTGAAGCAGAAAATGCAATTTTAAGAAATAAGAAAAATAGTAATAACAGTCACATACCGCCCTCACAAGATCAAAATCGCCCCAAAAAGAATCAAAGTTTACGACAGCCTACTGATAAAAAAGCAGGTGGACAATCTGGGCATGAAGGTACTACTTTAGCGTGCCGTACTGTGGTAGACAAAATAGTAAAGCACAGCCCTGCCGCTTGCGGCTATTGCGGCAACAGTCTTAGTTACCAACCTGAAGAACTGGCAAGTAAAAGACAGCTAATTGATATACCTGTAATTGCCTTAGAATGTATAGAACATCAAGTATATAAAAAGCAATGCAATTGTGGACATACAACGCTAAGTGATTTTCCAAAATATGTATCAAGCCCTGTGCAGTATGGTCCTAATGTAGAGTCCTTAATTGGTTACTTACATACAAGACAATACCTGCCTTATGAGAGAACAAAAGAATTGTTGAACGATGTAATGGGCTTATCTATAAGTACAGGCGGTATCAATAATATATTGCAACGCATTGCACAAAAAGCAATGCCCATGTACAATAAAATAAAAGAAAACATAGAGCAAGCTACAAGCTTAGGAGCAGATGAAACAGGTGTAAATATAAATGGTAAAAACAATTGGGTATGGACATGGCAAAATGATAGGCTTACCTACATTGTATGTGCAGCAAGCAGAGGTTTTAAAACAATACAAGAAACTTTTAAAAATGGGCTACCCAATGCCACATTAATACATGACAGATGGCCTTGCCACTTTCAAACTAATGCAAAAGCACACCAAATATGCACCGCCCATTTATTAAGAGACCTCAATTATATAAACCAACTTTATAAGGATAAATGCATTTGGGCAACAGCGTTTAAACTGTTATTGCAAGATGCTATCCAACTTAAAAAAGAACTAATCACCGCAGATTATTATTACACAAATGTAAAACGGGATGCACTTTTTGATAGACTGCATCAATGTTTAGAATATCCAATAGATGAAGGGTACAAAAAATCAAAAAAACTACAAAAAAAGCTGTTAGTAAAAAAGGAGTGTGTCTTATATTTTTTGCTGCAATCCAACGTAGCACCTGATAATAATGGCTCAGAAAGAGCTATTAGAAATATCAAAGTAAAACAGAAAATATCAGGTCAGTTTAAAACTATCGAAAACGCAAATGTATTTGCTGTTATTAGATCTATCGTTGATACCACCATAAAAAATGGCAACAACGTTTTAAACGCTTTACATTTAATCGCTACTTTTGGAACTGAATAGTTACAATATTTACTCAAAAATAGTTTTTCTTTTTTTAAGCTTCTGGCTGCCACTTTATTTTAACACAGCAGAATACCCACATTCAGAAGCTATTTGAATTATTTATTTGGCTAAAGCTGCCTGGCCTCTTTTCTATTGCCACGCCTTTGAAGGCATGGCAATAGAATGAAAAAGAAACAGGCTTTAGCCGAACTGTATTTTATCAAAATTAATTCAAACAGCTTCTCGGTATATCGGTATTTTCATGTGCTTGTTTCATAAGTAAAATTTCTTTGAGCCGGTTAAATATTTTGA
>JANNEK010000046.1:0-13615 GCA_031378605.1 Chitinophagaceae bacterium
CAATTATTATACCGACCTGGGCTTTGTAAACAGGATAAACAATTATGATGCATTAAACGATACTTCTATACGCCTTGGCTTCAAGCAACTATTTAATGAAACATCGTATAGTATCTATCCTAAAAAAAGAGGTACTATTAATCAACATAAAATTCAATTGCAAAATTTCTATGTATTTAATCCTAATAATACGCTCAATGAAGGCAGCAGTGAATTCAGTTATGATATTGAATTTAAAAATACGGCTTCCTTTGGAATTGGATTATCGCAACAAAGAACTGACCTGCTATTTCATACTTCTTTTACGGATACGACTCCTTTGCCGCCCGGTAAGTATAATTATAACCAGGCAAGCGTAGCTTATGAATCGGATAAACGAAATCCATTTTCATTCGAGATTCAGCTAACCACAGGAAAATATTTTACGGCCGACTTTAAGCAGGTAGAAGCAAAACTAACGTACAGGAAACAGCCGTGGTTCGCAATTGAATTAAATGCAGAGTATAATAAACTTTCTTTTCCAGAACCCTATGGAAAGAATAATCTTTTCTTAATGGCATCCCGAATAGAATTAAATTTCAATACCCGTTTATTCTGGACAACCTTTATACAATATAATACCCAGCGGAATAATATAAATTTCAACAGCCGTCTCCAATGGCGCTATAAACCGGTGAGTGATTTTTATTTGGTGTATACTGACAATTATTTTTCGGATCCATTTTTCAAGAATAAAAACCGTGCGCTCGTGTTTAAGTTAAATTACTGGTTGAATTTATAATCCTATTTTTTCTTAATCCATATAAATTCTGCAAACCCAAGCAGATCCCAAAACAGATTGCCGGTTATAGTCTTACCTCTTAACCATCGTAATATAATTCGAAAGGGTGTAGCAAAAACATAGAACCAGCTTCGGCGATAGCCGCTTTTTATAATCCTGCAATTATATTTATTGAATAAGGAAGTAAGTTCTCCAATAGAATAAATACGTACGTGGGTTGAATCATCATAATAATTAAGGGTTCCTTTCATAGAAGGTAACCGGGTGCTTCTTTTACCGGGATATTCTACATAAAGACTGCCCCCCGGTTTTAGTTTTGAAAGCAACCCCTTCAACACTTCATCCCCATTCGATAAATGTTCAATAACGTGTACAAGAAGGATTGCATCAAAAAAATTATCTGGAAGTACCGAAAAATTGAGTTGAGTAAGATCCATTTCATAAAATTCTTTCATCACCAGAAAATCTTCAGGGGTATTGTTATAGGCACGGCTAATATCTAATCCATAATAAGTACAATTAGGAAACAAAGAAACAGTTTTAGTAGCCGATTGATTACCTGTACCAATATCTAACAACTTAAAAGCCTGCTGACCAAAAGCACTTTCCAGAAATGCAAACTTTGGATTTTGCTTTTTGACCCACTTTGTTACCAATGAAATGAACGACATCTGCACAAGATAGTTTTTTCATTGAAAAATGAATCACGATTGCAATCGTTTGTTCCATTTAAAATAAATTGTAGGATATAGCCTTTAAATCTGGAAATTGCACGTATCAATTTTTAAATATGAAAGCAAACCGCCGAAATTTTTTACAACGTGCTGTATTGGGTACGGGTTCTTTGGTTACAGGTCTTACAACGCTGGCCAACGTAAAAAACGAAGAATCAGATTCCTTACCATTAGCTTCTTACGAGCACGATCAACAACGATTTAATATGTGTGGTTATGCAGCACCAAAGCTAAATGTAGTACGCATTGGTATTGTTGGCCTGGGTATGCGGGGTAGTGGTGCAGTAGAACGGTTAAGTTATATTGATGGAGTTGAAATTACCTGCCTTTGCGATAAACTACCAGATCGTGTAACTGCTGCTCAAAAAACATTAGAGAAAATGGGCCGGCCCAAGGCAAAAGAATTTAGTGGAGAAAATGGGTGGAAGACACTTTGCGAAAGTAAAGATGTTGACCTGGTGTATACGCCTACTCCCTGGAACCTGCATGCGCCAATTGCACTTTATTCAATGAAAAATGGAAAACATGTAGCTACGGAAGTAAATGCAGGATTAACTATTGAAGATTGCTGGCAATTAGTAGAAACTTCAGAAAATACTAAAAAGCATTGCATGATGCTTGAAAACTGTTGTTATGATTTCTTCGAGTTACTTACACTAAATATGATCCGAAACGGATTGTTTGGCGAAACTGTTCATGCAGAGGGCGCTTATATTCATGATTTGAGCAGGGAGTATTTATTTAACAAAGATGCCTACACGAATATGTGGCGTTTAAGGGAGAATGCAAAACAAAGTGGCAACCTATACCCCACACACGGGCTTGGTCCCATTGCTCAATGTTTAAATATTAACAGAGGTGATAAAATGGATCACCTCGTATCTATGAGTACGCGTGATTTTTCCTTAGCCGATATTGCCAAAGAGAAAGCTGCCGAAGATCCTTTCTTTAAGGAGTTTGTTGGTTTACCTTACCGGGGTAATATGAATACGACCTTAGTTCGTACGAATAAAGGTAAAACGATGATGTTACAACATGACGTATCCACACCGAGGCCTTATTCCCGTATTCATTTAGTAAGTGGTACGAAAGCGGTGGCACAAAAATGGCCCGGGCCAGAACGAATTGCCTTTGGACACAGTTGGGTTAAAGAAGACGAATTAAAAAAATTATACGATCAATACTCACCTCCTATTATAAAACATATGGGAGAGATTGCCAAGGAAGTGGGTGGACATGGGGGTATGGATTTTATTATGGATTGGAGATTGATTGATTGTTTGCGAAATGGATTACCTCTTGATCAGGATGTATACGATGCCGCCTCCTGGAGCAGTGTTATCCCCTTAACAAAGCTTTCTACCGCTAATAAATCCCGCACGGTGGACGTTCCTGATTTTACACGGGGTGCATGGAAAACTAATAAACCTCACGATCTTACCCTCAACGGTGGCGCCACCACCACTGTGCGAAAAGTTGAAAAAAAATAACTAACCTTATAAATTATACCAATGGGCCCTTTCCTGATTTAACAGGAAAGGGCTTTTTCATTTCTATGCATACCTTTATTAATAAGTTAAAATTTTAAAAACTATAAACAATTTCAATACGTATATAAAGATGGCCACCTAAAGTAAATTCCATCTTTCCGTACCCAACCACGAGCATCAGTTGCATTATCTCTTGAAAAATTAACGGGTACTACCACAACGCCGACATAGTATTATTTAATTTAAAAAAGACTTTTATGCCAAAAAAACAGCGTAACAGTAAAGGGATAACCTATGCCTTTACTTTTCTGGTCCTTTGTGCTTTCTCTGTGTTGATGATGTCGTCCAGTCACCGGGAAGCACCGTTAATTGCTAACGACCCACTTGCCGACAATACGGACTTGTATGCATTTCGAAGTCCGGATGATCCGAATAAGGTCGTTATAATTGCCAACTATATTCCTGCAGAAATCCCTTTTGGCGGTCCCAATTACAATAGTTTCGGTCCCGATGTACGGTATGAAATTCATATCGACAATGATATAACAACCAAGGGAGACGATATCATTTATAGATTCACTTTTGACCAGGTTGACGAAGATCCTACTACTTTTTTCAATATTCGTTTAGGAAAGCAGAATCTTAAGACAACCTACAAGCTTCAAAGAAGTATGAATGGTGGAAAACATTTTAGTACCATTGTCTCCAAAGGAATTGTTCCCCCTCCAAATATTGGTGCCCGGAGTATTGAAAGTGCCGTTGGATTAAACGCTTCCGATTATAATTCTCTTATCACCAATGCAATTGCAACAGCGAATACCGGAGAAAAAGTATTTTGCGGACAGGCGGATGATCCTTTTTTCGTGGATCTGGGTGGCGTATTTGATTTAGGAGATTTACCGCGACAGACCAGCCGCTCCCGTGATGGTATTGCGCATTACAATGTTCATTCAATTTGCCTCTCGATAGATATTTCAACCTTACAGAAAGACGGTAAAAAAGTTTCAAGAGCCAAAGACATTCTTGACCCTGATTACGTAATTGGCGTATGGGCTTCGGCTAGCCGTAAACGTATTAGAACTTTATATAGTTATAAAGAAAAAGTAGATGAATTTAACTACGGAGATTGGGTACAGGTATCACGTATTGGGATGCCACTAACCAATGAGGTTGTAATTCCTATTGGCGATAAAGATTTCTGGAATGCGATTACTCCATACGAAGATTTAAAATATATTAAAACATTTGGTAATTATTTTTACAATCCTGAATTGTCTCTTTATATGGATGACGCTAAATTTGGTGGTGCTATTCCTGCATTTGCTAAACTTCGCATTCAAAAAAACTCGTTGGGTTCTTTTGGATTTGGTAATGGTCAGAATGGATTATATGGATTGAAAGGAAATGCAGCGTTAGCAGGTACCGCATTGGATGATGCAATTTTTGGTAAATTTTTATTACCAGCACCCAACTCACCCCGCTCAGTAGATATATGGCCAATCTTTAATAGTGGCGTACCTAATCTACGACCTTATCAATTAGCAACCGGCAAGGGAGGCAATCCATTAGCTGCCGGTAAACCATTTGTAAATAACTTTTTACCCAATGGAGGGGATATGCTTCGGCTAAACATGGCCGTTCCACCAACTCCGAGAAATCATCCTCAATTCAGTTCTGATGGATTAATTCAGGCAGCCGTTCTGGGACTGACAGATCCTGCCTATAATTCCAATGCAAACCTTCAGTGGATACCTAATATGGATGGTTTCCCCAATGGAAGAAGATTGGAAGATGATGTTACATTAATCGAGTTGCAGGCAGTTAGCGGTATTGCCCTGGCCGCTTTGGGATTGTGGTATGATGATTTTAATGGAATCAACCCGGTTTCACAGGATTTATTAGATGTAGTAACCTATCGCACTGGTGTAAATAAAAATGATACTACGTTTAAAATGGCTTTTCCCTATGTGCAAACACCGTGGAGAGGAACGTTTGTACAAACAGAATAATACCTGTTAAAAAATAGCAGGCATAAAAGATAAAAATGCTGATACCAAAATTTAAAAAAAATAATTATGAAACGAAAAATATATGCTTCCATTTTATTGGTAGTGATGCTTACCAATATTTTTCACTTCCATCTACTGGCATCCAGTCATCGCGAAGCGCCGTTGATCGCTAATGATCCACTGGCCGACAATACCGATCTCTATGTTTTCCGAAGCCCGGATAAACCGAATACCATTACTATTATAGCCAACTATGTACCCCTGCAATTACCTCAGGGTGGTCCTAATTATTATTCCTTCGGTGAAGATATCCGTTACGAGGTGCATATAGATAATGATATTACTACCTATGGCGATGATATTGTTTACCGCTTTACGTTCGACCAAAAGAACGAGGACCCGACTACTTTTTTCAACATTCGTTTAGGAAAACAAAATTTGAAAACAACCTATAAGCTGGAAAGAAGTAAAGACTGCGGGCGAAACTTTCAAACAATAATAAAAAACGGAATAGTTCCACCTCCAAATATTGGAGCACGTTCTATTAGCTCACCTGTTGGATTAAACGCACCCGATTATAATTCACTTATCAATGGTGCTATTAAAACAGCTCAAACAGGAGAAAAAGTTTTTTGCGGCACCAGCGATGATCCATTTTTTGTAGACCTCGGAGGTGTTTTTGACTTGGGCGATCTGCCACGCCAAACCACTTCGCCGGCAGATGGAGTTAAGTGTAAAAATGTATCAGTTATTGCCATGCAAATTGATATTGCCACGCTGCAAAAAGATGAAAAGCCTGTATGGAAAGCAAAAAATATACTGGATCCTGATTATGTAATTGGCGTGTGGGCCTCAGCCAGTCGTCAAAAGATACGGGTTCTAAATATTGATGGTAAAGGGAAGGAAGATCATTTCGGTTCCTGGGTACAAGTATCGCGCTTAGGCATGCCACTTACCAATGAAGTAGTGGTACCTATTGGATATAAAGATTTATGGAATTCAATTACGCCCTATGAGGATTTGAAATATCTGAAAACATTTGGCAAGTATTTCTATAATCCTGAGCTGGCATTGTATATGGATGATACTTTCTTTGGAGGAGCTATTCCGGCATTGAGCCCATTACGCATTCAACGGAATTCCTTAGGCTCGTTTGGTTTTGGAAACAATCAGAATGGATTATTTGAACTGAAAGGCAAGCCGGCGTTGGCAGGTACCGCCCTGGATGATGCTATCTTTGGAAAATTATTACTACCAGCGCCTAACTCTCCCCGATCGGTAGATCTATGGCCCATCTTTCACACCGGAGTTCCCAACCTGATCCCTTACCAGCTAGCAACCGGCAAAGGTGGTAACCCCTTAGCAACCGGCAAACCATTCATCAATAATTTTTTACCAAATGGCGGTGATATGTTGCGCATAAACATGGCCGTTCCACTAACACCACGCAATCATCCTCAATTCAGTACTAACGGATTGGTGCAGGCTGCCGTATTAGGATTAACAGATCCGGCGTATAACAGCAATGCGAATTTGCAATGGATACCCAATATGGATGGTTTCCCCAATGGAAGAAGGTTAGAAGATGATGTAACAAGAATTGAGTTAGAAGCTGTGGGGGGTATTGTACTTGCTGCTTTGGGTTTATGGTATGATGATTTTAATGGTACCAATCCAGTATCGCAGGACCTGGTGGATGTTATAAGTTATAATACTGGTGTAAATTCAAACGATGCATTATTTAAAACCACCTTCCCCTATGTAGCTGAGCCCTGGGCCGGTACCAGTGATTGTGGTGGAATTGCTATCAATGAAAATGAGAGCTCGTCCACTCAATCAATAAACCGCAATACTACGATAACGATGGCAAAAAACAGTACTATGGAATTAGCGGCTCCAAAAGTATTTATCACAGCATCACCTAACCCGGTAGTTGATAATAACACTATACGCTATCATATGGCCACTGCTGGTAAGATTACAATTGCGGTGTACGATGCGTCGGGTAAGCAAGTGAAAGTATTACTCAATCAACAACAGGAAGCTGGTACTTATAGCCTCCAATGGAATACGGGAAAATTATCAAAAGGAAATTATTTCGTTACCGTAAGTACAGACGGTGGTATTAAGCAATCGATTAAGCTGGTAAAACAATAAGATCGCTGCATTACGTACAGAAGAATAAAATAAGTCCGTAGAAACACTACGGACTTATTTCCCCAATTACCACTTATTAAACATTTTTCATGAAAAAGAGATATACTTACGTTCTAATGCTGATAGCGTTTGCTGCTATCACCAGTTTTATTATCATAAAGTCGAATAAAGATATCAGCGTTAAAACAGCTACCTACTATTTTCTTCAACCAAGAAAAAATAGTATCGATAGTTCACAGGAGTGGAGCATGATACGTAAACAGGCACTTGCCCTTCAACAGTCGATCGCCAACAATCCTGCAGATCAAAAATCAATGCTTTCATTGGCTTCTCTTTTTTTACAGGAGGCAAGAATTAGCGGCAACTATACTTATTACGATATGGCTGCCCTACAACATGTAAACAGTATATTAAAAACAGATTCATTAAATTTTGAAGCCATTACATTAAAAGCAATGATTTTGCTATCGCAACATCACTTTGCAGAAGGATTGTTGCTTGCTGAAAAAGCGCACACTATAAACCCATATAACGCTTTCGTATATGGTATACTAGTAGATGGAAATGTGGAGATGGGATACTATGAAAAAGCGGTAGAAAACGCAGATAAAATGGTATCCATTCGTCCAGATATAAGATCTTATTCGCGTATTGCTTATCTACGTGAAATTTATGGCGATTACAAGGGGGCAATTGCGGCAATGAAATTAGCTATAAATGCCGGGGCCCCGGGTGATGAAACGACCGCCTGGTGCAGAACCCAAACGGGCAAACTATATGAACTGACAGGAGACTGGAAAACCGCTTCAATGCACTATACAATAGCATTAAGTGAAAGGCCAAGCTATGCATATGCGCTGGCCGGATTGGGCCGCGTTGCTAAAAATAATAACGACTATGATAAAGCGATTTCGCTATATCAACAATCAGATGCCCAGGTAATAGGTTATACCTTTAAAGAAGACCTGGCTGAACTTTATTTACTTTCTGGCCAAAAAGAAAAAGCCATGGCAATAGAAAATGAAATTATTGAAAGGATGACTAAAGATGCTGCAAGCGGAGTAACTGATGAACGTATAGGACACTATGCAGATATGGAACTAGCCTACGCATTTCTAAAAAAGAATGATTATGATAAAGCACTGTATCATGCATTACAAGAATACAACAGGCGCCCGAATAATATTGATATAAACGAGGCACTTGCCTGGGTATATTACCAACGTGCTGATTATGAAAAAGCAGTTTCACATTTGAAAATAGCCTTGAAGACGAATAGTAAACACCCCAGGCTATTATGCCGCGCTGGTTTAATTTATGGAAAAGCGGGAGACATCACAACAGGCAAACAGTTTTTAAACGAAGGATTAAAATTCACGACTGCTATTGATAGAAATTTAAAAATAGCAGGAGAGGGTTTCTTAAAAACACACTAGTGTTATGGTAAGTGTACGTTGACGTATATCCATTCACAAAAAAAGGTAGAAGTACTTTGTAAAATAACATCGTGCTTTCGTGGTAATTATCTTTTAACCACTAAGAGTTCGAAGAAAATATGCCCCTGAGATTTACGAAGAAAGGGCATCATGATTTGTGAAAAAATTCTGTAGCTCCCGTTAATAAAAAATATTAAGTCAGAATAAATTTAACCTAACACTGGATGAATGCTTGTGACAATGGAAAAAAAAATAAATCTATTAACAAAAATATTTCTAACCCTTTTGATATTGTTGGTTAACAATAATTTGTTTGCACACAATATTAATTATGCGTTGGCAAAAGCGCCCGGAACAGAAATAGCCTGGTATTATACAACCCTTGGATTTACCCATATAATTCCTTCAGGTGCAGATCACATTTTATTTGTTGCAGGCCTTTGTCTTTTAGGTACAACTATTAAATCAATCATATGGCAGGCAACTTCCTTTACTGTTGCTCATTCAATTACACTTGTACTGAGTTTAAAAAACATAATTGTTGCGCCTGGTAATATTGTAGAACCAATTATTGCCCTGTCCATTCTTTTTATTGCCGTTGAAAATTTAATATTGGATAAATTGAAACCCTGGCGGATTGCCATCGTATTTTTATTCGGCCTGGTGCATGGTATGGGCTTTGCAAGTGTATTAAATGAAATTGGGTTGCCTCCTAATCGTTTTTTCTCTCCGCTCCTTTACTTCAATTTAGGCGTTGAAATTGGACAGATTGCCATCATATCTACTTTATTCATTTTATTAATTATCCCATTTCGGAAAAAAAGCTGGTATAAAAAAGTAATAGTATATCCTCTGTCGATTGGTATTGCATTGGTAGCGGCTTTTTGGACAATTGAAAGAATAGTTGCTTATTAAATTGCAGTAGACTCGAAAAAAAGTGGTTTCAATTTTTTATCTGGATTTGAATCGAGAAATATTCATATTAATTATTAAAATTTACGACTTCAAAATCTGATCCTTTTACTTTTTTCAATGTGCTTAATTCATCATTGTTCCATCGTTCATCCGGTGCCCCCGTGATATAAAGGTTTGATCCGATATCCGCTAAAATAATTCCATATTTTTTCATAGCAAGAAGTATCACT
The DNA here is from genome assembly GCA_031378605.1 of Chitinophagaceae bacterium. Taxonomy (GTDB): domain Bacteria; phylum Bacteroidota; class Bacteroidia; order Chitinophagales; family Chitinophagaceae; genus Endoryza. Next base: position 9,753 of record JANNEK010000046.1, read on the forward strand.
TGCACGGTTGAAGGAAAGGAATTGATATCAAAGTTTTTTTTCAATCGCAGCCTGGCACCAAACGGTAATCCATATTGGCCGCCTGTTCCGTTTACCTTATGCCTTGCCGGAAATATATAAGAAGGTTTTACAAGGCTCTTGATTAAAGTAAACCGAATTGCGTGATCAATTACACCGGTAGCTACTTCCTCATAGCGAACCAATCCAGGAAAAATGGGAAGGCCGGCAGCATCAGCCGATGTCCATCCTTCTGTACGTAATGCATTTGATTGAAGATCGAATACCGCTCCCGAAGATGCTTCCCAGTTATTATTATTAACACTTGCATTATACAGTTCATACAATTTTTTATTATCCTGGTCAACAACAATAACATGAGCGTCGCCATTGCCGTTTCCTTCAATAGGTGCATTTAAGGGTATAGGGAAAGGGCCTTTATCACTTTCATCTCCGTAATTTCCATCATAACTGTTAGCTCTATACGTTATGGCTGTCTTAGGCTGATTACCACAAACCACTGTATATGGAATACCCATTGGCGCACCCTCCCACAAACCACTTCCAAAATCATTGTGTAATCCGGTTGTTGCAATTTGAGCAATAATCCCATTGTTGTTTGGATCAATTGGCAAAAGAGAAATGTCTTTGCTCCATGAATTATCCACCGGAAACAACTGTAACTTTTCTACAGCAGCTTTTGAAGGTGTGCAATTACCTGCAATTGGTGTATCATCCTTTTTTACTTCTTCTTTTTTACAAGACGTAACCGAAAAAAATAACCAGAAGAATAAAAGAATCAATAGCAGGTTAATAAAGAAATTTGCAGTAATTGTTTTTCTCATATGAAAGGATTTAAAATTAAAAGCTGAACAGATTACTCCATTCAGCTTAAAAAATGATGCCAAAAGCGCGTTTACCTTATCGTAAATCTACTCTTATGTGTACCTATTTATACTATTGCTCAAAATATATTACCAACAAAGCGTAAATTCTAACTCACTATTAAAAATTCATTGCTTTTCAATTCATTTTTTATAATTTATTGGATTAAGCTATTATCCCTCAAGAAAAAAGTCAAAAGAGAACTTGTATTTATTTATAGAATAAATAGGACCCGAATAAATAAATTCACTCATCGCACACTGCAAAAGCCTTTCATTTTTGCTTTTTCTCTCTTCATCAATACGTATTCTCTTTTCTCTTTCCCTCTTTTCTCTTTCCCTCTTTGCTCTTTCTCTCCTTTCTCTTTCCCTCTTTGCTCTTTCCCTCCTTTCTCTTTTCCCTCCTTTCTCTTTCCCTCTTCCCTCTTTTCCCTCCTTTCTCTTTCCCTCTTCCCTCTTTTCTCTTTTCCCTCCTTTCTCTTTCCCTCTTTGCTCTTTCCCTCTTTGCTCTTTTCACTATTTCCCCAATCCAATAACCGGTAACGATTTCTCCCGAATCAATTGATTAAACTTAACGATATCCTCATCCGTAATTTTCTTTAGCTTGGTTAATTGCTCATCGCATTGAGCAGATAATGTTGCATATACTTCTTTTACCTGCTTGCTCGGCGCCATATTTCCACTGTTAGCAGCATCAAATACACCACTAAGTTTATCATTTATCCGAATGGGAAAATTTAAAACATCTTGCCCACTTTTGGATTTGGTTTGGTACAAGGTTTCTTCAATACGCGTAAGGTATTTATTGATGGTATCTGCCATATTCGTTACTTCTTTCGGACAATCCTTTCCCTGCTTAGATACAAAACCGTTTAATTGAGTTCGTAAATCACGGATATTTTTAATTCCTTTTTGAACTTCATTAAATTTTTCCATTACCTGCTGAAGAAAACGAAACTGCTCATCATATTCCTTCTGAGAACATTTGTAGTTGGGGTCGGCAGTTACCATAAAATTGCCTTCAGCCGAATCTGTTCCTACTTTCAATTTATAGAAATATTCTCCCGGAGGCGCAGTTATTCCGCCCGGGTTACCATTCCACAATATCATTCCATCTACAGTTTCGGCTGGTGGATATTTCAGATTCCAATTAAACTGATTCATTCCTTTTGCTATTTCAAATTTGTCATCTTTAGAATCTGTAGAAAAAGTTTTAATCAATTTCTTATTCGTATCCATAATTACAACAGAAGCTTTAGTAGAATCGGTTACAGCTCCTGCATAATAATTAATAATAACGCCGTTGGGTGGATTGGCTCCTGCATTTACCGGTGTGCGCATAAACGCTGCAAAGCGACTATCTATTCCAGGTATACGTGGCGCAGGATTCACATTAAACAGATGAAGACTTTTACCAAAAATAGATGTTTCATTATTTTGTACAAGTGTCAGGTCATCTATTATCCAGAATGCCCGACCCTGCGTTGCCACAATCAAGTCGTTATTTTTTATGGTAAGATCTGTAATCGGCACTACCGGAAGATTCAACTGAAATTTACGCCAGTTTATTCCATCGTCATAACTGATATACATACCGTATTCGGTACCTGCATACAAAAGACCTGCTTTTTTATGATCTGCCCGCATTGCACGGGTAAAATGCATTTTATCAATGCCATTAACAATTAATTTCCATGACTTTCCATAGTCTTCTGTTTTATAAATATAGGGGGAGAAATCATCGCTTTTATATTTCGTACCTACAATATAAGCGGCACCTTTTTTAAAGGGATCTGCTTCAATACAATTCCACATCATTAATTTCGGGCAATCTTTTGGTGTTACATTCAACCAGTTCTTACCACCGTCTCTGCTAACCGAAATAATACCATCATCACTACCCGTCCACAAAAGATCTTTTTCCAATGTACTTTCTGATGCTGTAAAAATGGTACAGTAATATTCAACCGAAGTATTATCCTGTGTAACGGGTCCACCACTTGAAAGTTGTTTAGATTTTTCATTAGTAGTAAGATCGGGAGAAATTTGTTCCCAGCTTGCTCCTTCATTTTCTGTAACGAATAAGGCATTACCGGCACAATACAAACGTTTAGGATTATGCGGGGAAAAGAAAATCGGGAAATTCCATTGAAAACGAAATTTTTGTACATCAGCGCCAGCTCCCATCGGATTATCGGGCCAAACACTGATTGCCCTATTCTCCCCTGTTTTATGATCTAATCTTGAAAGATATCCTCCATAGTTTCCACCATAAACAATATCCGGGTTCAACGGATCGGCAACTACATAACCACTTTCAGCACCTGCAGTTACTTCCCAATCGTCAGCCGTTATTGCACTGCCATAGGTTCTATGCTTAATACGAAAAGTAGAATTATCCTGCTGAGCACCCAGGATTCGATAAGGAAAAGAATTATCAGTGGATACCCTGTAAATTTGAGAGGTCGGTTGATTTTCGTAAGTGCTCCAATCTTGTCCGCCATCAAAACTAACTTGTGCGCCACCATCATCTGCAACAATCATTCTTTTAGGATCTTCCGGATCAATCCAAAGATCATGATGATCTCCATGCGGTGTACGCAGTGCCGAAAAAGTTTTTCCTCCGTCGCGGCTTACCATAAACCCCACGTTAGGGCAATAAACAGTATTTTCATTTTTCGGGTCAACAAAAACTTTACTGTAATACCAGGCACGTTGACGAATATTATTGTCGCTGCTTGTTAATGTCCAGGTTTCTCCACCATCATTACTTACAAATAATCCGCCATCCTTATTTTCCATAATGGCATACACTTTATCTGAATTACTTTGACTTACTGCAACACCCACAATTCCCCAAAGTCCTTTGGGCAAGCCTTTGGCTGCAGAAATATTTTTCCAGGTTTCGCCGCCATCCATACTTTTCCAAAGGCCGCTTCCTTCTCCGCCGCTTTCCATGCTGTAAGGTGTACGTAACATGCG
>JANNEK010000058.1:0-8798 GCA_031378605.1 Chitinophagaceae bacterium
GTCTGTTCTTGATTTGTTCATCCATTAGTTATGTAGTGAAGTTTACAAATGGCAGCTAACCGTAGGGATTTGCGTTGTCGGGGCATAGTGATCGTCTCGTCCGGCTACAAAGGCCCGTTGAATAATTTACGTCCAAGTTAGTAAAAAGCTGAATTGGAATCAACAGTCATTTAGGACATCAACATACATACAAAAACGATGATCGTTAATTTCGGTTTACTTTAAATGTTGAGTCAAAAAGAATATGACATTATTTCTGATTCCCTCTACATCATACATGGTTCCAAAGTGTGGTGCATCTTTAACAATGATTAATTCATTTTTTACGCCGTAATATTTAAGCCAGGCGCTAAATAATTTTGATTGCTTATTTGACACAATACTGTCTTTTTCGCCATGATAAATTAGAAAAGGAGGGTCGTTTTTGTCAATATATGTAATTGGGCTTGCTGCTTTTGCCAAATCTGGTCTGAATAATGGAGCTGCCCCGATCAATAATCCTTCGGGAGATTTTTCATCTTCATTTCCCGGCAGCAACACTAAATCTGTGGGGCCATAAAAATCAACTACTGCTTTATACTGGAAAGGGCGGTGTGTATTCGGAAAATTAAAACTATTTACCTTATTATTTTGTGAGGTGCCCATCAATGATGCTAAATGCCCACCTGCAGAAAAGCCTGTCAGAGCAATTCTATTTTGATCTAAACTATATTTATTGGCGTTGTCGTATAGAAACGAAACTGCCTTATTACAGTCTTGTAGGATTAAAGGAAATACCGCCTGTGTTGCAAAACGATAATCAATCGAAGCTACTGCCATTCCGTTATTTAGCATAGCCGCAATGGTGTTAGGCATATAGCCCAAGTCTGCATATTTGTCGTTAAATATCCATCCACCACCATGTATAAGTACCACCCAAGGCATTTTTCCTTTGGCATTGGCAGGAACATAAATATCTAATAAGTGTTTTTGGAGGGTATCGTCATTATATGGAATATTGCCATGAATAATTGTTCCTTTTGGCAAACGAGCTTGAACTTGGTATGAGGAAGGCGGTTGAGCAATGGTAAACGCATGGGTTGCCACTGCAATAATTAATGTCAGAATTTTTTTCATATTTATTTTTTTACGTTCAACCCTTTTTGCTTGCATGGTGTCATCAGGAATTGCAGGTAACGCACCTCATTTCGTTTTTACGTCAAGAATTGTCAAAATAATAAATATGCTTTTATAGCAAGGATTTTCCTGCTAATTAATTGTTCGAACTTGTTTAATGAAATGCTGCTTAGTGTACATTTTATCCAATCTTCTACTTAATATAATAAAGGAAAGAGTTTCTTATACTGTTGCCACCGTATTTTGCTTCAATATTTTTTTAATAATCAACATCATTTTTTCTCCTTTCTCTTTTATCTGTTCTTCCGTCCACATCAGGCTGATAGCAGTAGAAATACAACGACCCATTACCTGATCACTTGCGCTAAAATTTTTATTTGCATGATGCATTACCGCATTCTTATGTTCTTCACTCAAATTAGTAAGCGTGATCCCACTTTTTAAATGATCCCATTTTTTAATATAGTGCCAGTTATTATCATACCAATAAAAATGACCGGCTGCGCTATTTTGCAGTTTTAATTCAGCCATTACTTCTCGGGTAATTTCTTCGGTAGGCAAAAACCAACTCAAAAAAGTTTTACTATCTCCTTCAGCATCCGGAATACGGCGAAAGGAAATTTCAGGAACCTGTGCTAATATATTTTTTAATTGAGTATTATTTCTTTTTTGAATTTCTAATACTTGCTTCAACTTCCGGATTTGTGCTAATCCCACTGCTGCATGTAATTCTGAAATGCGAAAATTATACCCAACAAATGGATGCAAATCTGCGCCCCGGTCAATTCCCTTATGATCGTGCCCATGATCAGTATATCCATCGCTTTTCCCAAAAATTTCTTCCTGGTCAGTCATTACAACTCCTCCTTCGCCACAAGTCATCGTTTTTACAAAATCGAAAGAGAAAGTTCCGGCATTACCAATCGTTCCTAATTTTCTTCCTTTATAAGTTCCTCCGATACTCTGGCATGCATCCTCTAATAACAAAAGGTTATGTTCACTGCAAATTTCAAGGAGTGCGTCCATATCGGCCATACTACCGCACATGTGTACGGGCATAATACATTTTGTTTTTGCAGTGATTGCTTTGCGTACCGCTTGTGGGTTTAGTGTTAAGGTATCATCCACATCTACAATAACAGGCACTGCTCCTACGCTGATAACTGCTTCAAAGCTTGCCACAAATGTAAAAGATGGAATTATAACTTCATCGCCATATCCAATTCCCAATGCACTCATTGCTGTTGTGAGTGCGGCTGTGCCACTACTAACCAATTGTGCATATTTACATCCAAACGTTTCGCAAATCTCCTTCTCCAGTTCTTTAGATTTCCACACACCTTTGCGTGGACCATCAAAACCATAACGCATTAAAATTCCATTGTCTAATACATCTTGTAATTCTTTGCGTTCTTCGGCGCCCCATAGTTCGTATCCAGGCATGATAAAAGTTTATAGTTTATAGTACGGCAAAATTAATGAAAAGATGATAGCCGTATGAATAGTCTCTCTTTAAAAATTGTCCAATTCTTTCTTCTGTTATTTTTTCAAAGGAATGTCTTTTTTAGGCAGCCATTCCATTTCGGGAATTAATACGCGTTCTTTAAAATAATTAAGTCGCAAACTATCACTCCAACCATTAGGGTTATTATTAAATGATTTACTGCTAAAGAATATCATACCCTGAATATTTGGTGTATTGCGCAACGATTCAATTTGCCGGGTGAGTTGTGTTTTATCTTTCCAGGCTGCATTGGTATTTGCTTTATAAATTCCCAGTCCTACATAACAATGTTTTCCATAACTATGATTGCTCCACCAATTGAGTAAGATTTCATAGGCCGCCCTTGGATGACCAATCTCAAAGTAGATTTGAGGAGCCACATAATCTATCCACCCATTTTTTAACCATAATAATATATCAGCATAGAGATCGTCGTAATTGGTTTGACCAGCCTGGGTGGCACTGCCTTCCGGATCTTTATCCTGGTTGCGCCATATTCCAAAAGGAGAAATACCAAACTGACAAAATTTATTTTCTTCCTTAATAACACGACTCAGGAAAACTATAATTGAATCTACATTACTCCTGCGCCAGTCTTCTTTATTTAATCCATTATTATATTTTGAAAAACTTATGTCGTCGGGAAATTCCTTCCCCGCAATACGATAAGGATAAAAATAATCATCAAAATGAATAGCATCCACAGCGTAGCGGCTCACAATATCACGAATCACATGTACTACAAATTGCTGCGCTTCTTTGTTTCCGGGATCAAAATATTTTTTATCGCCATACGATAAAAACCATTCGGGATATAATCGGGTAATATGTGAAGGAGCAATAGAAGATTTACTTATATTAAAAATAGCCCGATACGGATTGCACCAGGCATGAAATTCCATTCCCCGTTTATGTGTTTCATCAATCATAAATTGCAAGGGATCATAATATGGATTCGGGGGTGACCCTTGCTTACCCGTAAGCCATTCACTCCAGGGTTCATAGGGTGATGGGTAAAATGCGTCAGTTGCCGGCCGAATTTGAGCAACAACAGCATTCATTCCATTTCGCTGATGCATATCCAATAACTGGATAAACTCCAATTTTTGGCTATCACTATTAAAGTTTCCTTTTGAAGGCCAGTCGATATTATCCACTGTTGCAATCCAAACAGCTCTGAATTCCGGCTTCGGCTGTGCAAAAGCGATATAATTCATTAATAAAACCGAAATCAATACAATCACTTTATACATTATCCATTAGTTCAATAGTTATTAAAATTCTATTTCCGGTCCCTGATTTTATCTAATAAACTGTTAAGCGAACAAACCTCTTCATAAGATATGTTTTTGAGCAAATTATCCATTTCAACATTGTATTGATCCAATTCTTCCAGCAATCTTAACCCTGCAGATGTAATGGTAACATCTACCAGTCGTTTATCTGCCGGGCAAACACATTTTTCTACAAGATTTTTTTTAAGAAGTCTGTCTACAATTCTACTGGTATCACTCATTTTATCCAGCATTCGTTGCCGAATTTGCAGTGTACTCAGCGGTTCTTTGGCTCCTCGTAAAATTCGAAGGATATTATATTGTTGAGGGGTAATTTCTCCACGGTCAAAAATTTCTTTATTCCGTTCCATTATCCAGTTATTGGTATAGATAATATTTACCATTGCTTTATGGTACTCGTTGCGGAATTTAGAGGACCATATTTCTTTATCAAGGCTCATAAATCGAATATTGGGAATATAGAATAAAATTAATCACTCCAAACCTTTGTTCCTTCACTGCAATTTGCACAAATATCTATATTGGCTCTTCCTTTCAAAACATCTTTTCGAAATTGCTGATAAGTTCCATCTTTCCAGATATCGCGAAAGGATCTTCCTTTAAGATCTCCCAATCTATGCTCTGCATCTTTATCAAAACAACAGGGAACCACCAAACCATCCCAGGTAATTACAGGCGCATGCCACAATCTCCAGCAATGATTGTTCAAAGCATTTTTAATAACGGTTTTTCCATCTTTACTCTTTTTATAACGGCTATACTTACCTATACTTGGGATTAATTGGTTGGGGTCGTTTTCATAATCATACACCTGCGCCGTTTTAAAGCGTACTTCATCAACGCCTATTTGTTTTGCCAGTAGTTTTACATCTTCCAATTGATGTTCGTTTGGCTTTACTACCAAAAACTGAAAAAAAACAAAAGGCTTTTTACTTTTTAATTCCTTTTTCCACTTAACTATGTTGCGTGTTCCTTCGAGTACTTTGTCAAGTTTGCCACCAACACGGTATTGCTGATATACATCTTGTGTGGTTCCATCTATAGAAATAATAAGTCTGTCCAATCCACTCTCCACTGTTTTTCTTGCGTTTTCATCGGTGAGGTAATGTGCGTTGGTGGAAGTGGCGGTATACATTCCTTTATCAACTGCATACTTTACCATATTTAAAAAATCGGGGTTTAGATAGGGTTCTCCCTGGAAATAAAAAATAAGATAGAAAACGTCTCGGTGCAATTGATCAATTGTATCCCGGAAAAAATCGTTTTGCAACATTCCTGTTGGTCGGGTAAATGCTCTCAATCCACTTGGGCATTCGGGGCATCTTAAATTACAGGAAGTCGTTGGTTCTAAAGCAACAGAAAGTGGAAGCCCCCATTGAACAGGTGATTTTGTCCATTTGCTCCAGTAATAACTCGCCAATACTTTCGCCCCATTCCATGCCTTGCGAATTGTAAGCTTGGTGAGCAAATTAAGGGTATCATTATAGTTAATAGCTGGCATTTGTTTGTAAAAATAAGGCTAGTCGGCTTACAGACAATGTTTTGTATTATTTCACGTTAAATTGATAATAAAATGGCCAACCAGGCAGGCTTTTTTTTCGTTTATAGTATAATTAATACCTGCCCCAATTACTTTATCTATGAAAAAATTTATACTTATAAGTACACTGATTTTTAATTATGCTTTTGCCCAGGAATTAATAAGTACCCAGGCTTTTAAAAAAGAATTTGAAGAGATTCGCCTGCAGGAAACAAAAGCACATGATCGTTTAACCCAGCTAGGTACCAGTGCCGGAAATTATACAGTGGCCAGTTCTAATTTTGATGTTCATCATATTCGATTGGAATGGAATGTAGATCCGGCGGTCTTATTTATTGGCGGAAAAATCAGTTTCGATTTTACGATTACTCAATCAACTAATAGTATTACGTTTGATTTATTAAAACAACTTACTGTTGATAGCATTTGGTATCATGGAAATAAAATTAGTTTTATTCAAACTCCTGAAAATGGTATAGTACTTAGTTTTCCTACGGCAATTAACTCCAATACAAAAGATTCGGTTTCAATTTTTTACAAGGGTGTTCCTGGTGCAAGTGGTTTTGGTACGTTTTATCAGGGAACACATACAGGTACGCCAGTCATCTGGACTTTATCCGAACCTTATGGTGCCAGAGAATGGTGGCCCTGCAAAAATGGATTGAATGACAAGGCTGATTCGATAGATGTAATTGTTACCTGCCCTCAACAATACCAGCCTTCTTCCAATGGTCTTATAGTAAGTAATACCGTTTCAGGCTCGTTTCGAACCACTCATTTTAAGCATCGTTTTCCAATAGCAAGTTATCTTATTGCATTGGCTGTTACCAATTACATTATTGATAACGATACTGCAATGGTAGGCAGTACACCTATCGCTATTCAAAATTTCAGGTATCCCGAAACACCCGGCTTTAGTGGATTTATTTCATATCATCGAAGTGCCATGCGTACTTTTTCAAAATTGTTTGGCCTTTATCCATTTACTGCTGAAAAATATGGTCATACACAATGGGCATGGGGTGGAGGAATGGAACATCAAACCAATAGCTTTCTCAATTTACCAACACCAAATCTTTCTGCACACGAGTTAGCCCACCAATGGTTTGGAGATTATGTAACCTGCGCATCCTGGCAGCATATCTGGCTTAACGAGGGATTTGCAACTTATCTAACCTTACTCTTCCTTGAAAATGGTTATCCCAATTCCTATTTACCCAATCTTGCCGCAACCTATAATAGTGCAGTATCGGATTCTACCGGATCTGTTTTTGTAAATGATACTACCGATGTAGGCAGAATTTTTAGTGGCCGCCTAAGTTATAATAAAGGAGCCTATGTTCTTCATATGCTGCGAAAATCGATAGGCGATTCTGCTTTTGCAAGAGGAGTACGGAGGTATCTTAATGATACAAAGGTTAAATTCGGTTATGCGGTTACGGAAGATCTAAAACGGAATATGGAATTGGAAAGTGGTAAAAATCTTTCCTCCTTTTTTCAAAAATGGATTTATGGAGAAGGGTATCCTAATTACAATGCAGAATGGTCGCAGAACACAAATAATTGGGTGAAAATAAAATTAAAGCAAAGCACGTCACATCCATCTGTATCTTTTTATGATATGCCGGTTACATTATTGTTGCGGGGCGCTTCGCAGGGAAAAAGTTATATAGTGGATCACAAGTATAGCGGTCAGGAGTTTTCGATCAACCCTGGGTTTGTTGTAGATACCGTTATTATAGACCCAGAATTATCCATACTTGCAAAAATAAAAAAGGCAACTAAAAAAGTAACCACTACTACTACCAATGAGGTAAAAATATTTCCCAATCCTTCTCCGGGAGAATTGTATATTTCTTTAGTTAATCCAACCGATAAAAAATTATATATCCGTATATATAATTCGATCGGCCAACTGGTCTTTCAAAAAGATATGGAAACATCCGGTAACGATGAACTGATCGCTATTCCGGCTACTTCGTTGGCAAAGGGAACTTATTTATTACAGGTACGAAGTGAAAAGACGATTAAACTGGTTAAAAAGATTATCCGCTAACATATTTCTAAACGATTAGCCATCCTCTAAGAGGCTGTTTAAAAATGATTTTATATTTTTTGTGTAGCCGCAGATTCACAGATGTAGTACATATAAGTTATCCTAATTAAGATTTTTTAATCTGCGGCTTCTATTATTAGAAATATGAATTTTAGAGAGGTTCTAACAGACTTCATTTTATTTAGATAGTTGCCTAAATTATATTTGCAACTATTATCATGACAAAATCAAATAAAGGCACCCTAGGCTGGAAACTGTTGTTGGTTATTTTACTCGGATCAATCATTGTTATGGTGGGTGTGCAGGTGCATGATTGGTGGCTTGAGCGCAAAGCCCGGTTTGTTCGTTACGATGCTTTTGGTACTGATATTCCAACCAATTATTCTATTCATGGTATTGATGTGTCGAAATATCAGGATATTATTGACTGGTATAGTGTAAAATCAATGGAAGTAGAGCATATTAAAATTGGATTTGCCTTTATTAAAGCCACTGAGGGAAATGGTAATAGTGATCGTAATTTTAACCGCAACTGGAAAAAGGCAAAAGAAGCTGGTGTAGTAAGAGGTGCCTATCATTTTTTTCTTGCCTCTAAAAGTGGCCGAACACAAGCAGAAAATTTTATTGAAACGGTTTCATTAGAAAAAGGAGATCTTCCTCCTGTAATTGATGTTGAACAAACTTATGGGGTAGGAAAAATCAAGCTACGAGAAAGAGTAAAAGAATTTTTGCTGATCATAGAAAATCATTACGGAATCCGACCAGTTATCTATACTAATGTAGATTTTTATACGCAATATCTCGACGAGGGGTTTGATGAATATCCTTTATGGGTAGCACATTACCTGCAAAAAGACAGGCCGCGTATTTATCGACCCTGGCAGTTTTGGCAACATAGTGAAACAGGCAGGGTGAATGGTATTTTTTCAAAAGTAGATTTTAATGTTTTCAATGGCGACTCTTCCGATTTTCAAAATATGCTGATTCCCTAAAACAATTCTTACCTTAGGTTGTTTATTTTTTTATGAGTGAAATGGAAGAAGATGCATCTCGATTTCTGAAGAGGATAGTTTGGTCGCTATCGTCGGGATTAGTATGGATGTTCATTAATCTTGGAATGGGGATTTATAACGGCTGGATGGTTCCCAAAAAACAAATCGGAATTGGCAATATTATTTTTTATATATGGATGGCTGTAAGTCTTTTCCTTCTCATTTGGATTAACCGTAGAATATGGAAAGAGAAATTTCCACACGGGTGATGAAGTTTGTGGTTTGTGGTTGTTTA
>JANNEK010000144.1:0-8772 GCA_031378605.1 Chitinophagaceae bacterium
CTCCTATCCATTTTGAGCTGCAGAATTTTTTCACAAATCACGATATCCTTTCTTCGTGAATCTTTGAGGCATATTTTCTTCGAACTCTTAGTGGTTAAAAGATAATTGCCACGAAAGCACGAAATTATTTTACAAAGCACTCCTATCCTATTTGTGTGAATAGATATGCGTCAACTTACACTTACCATAACACTAGCCACAAATGATAAACAGAATGGTTAAGGAAGTCTAACAGAAATAGTGATCTTGAATTATTTATGGCATAGATAAAAAAGTTAATAAGATAACTTCCAAATAGGATTGGGGTTTATCTATCTGTGTTTAGTTGTTTGAGTATTAAAAGGGGTCAGGAAATAAAAAAAGGAACAATTCGAATTATTAAAAATTCAATATTGTTCCTTTGTGGAGGTGACCGGGCTCGAACCGGTGTCCAAACATATTATTCAAAAGCTTTCTACATGTTTATTTGTTCATTGATTGTCGGAAGAGCGCCGGGGAACAACAAACCAACATTCTTCTTAGCTGAATAGTCTTAAGCAACCGTCACAGCCTTCGGTTACAGCAGCCTGTTTTGTTTTTTTAGTCGGCGGCGGAGCATGGTAACAGACCAACCTGCTCAACGCGGCCCAAATGACTATCTAATCACTGATTAGGCAGCCATGGCATACTGAGTATTGCCATTTGAGTTTTGAATATTCAGATTAACGTGCTAATTATCCAACGCACGACATGCTTACACTTTCAAAGAGCTACGCTGTCAAAACCAATACACCCCCATAATTTAAAAATATCAGATAAAAAACTAAATCCCTAACCCAAAAAAGAAGTACAATATTTTTTTGAAAAGACAGCAGTTTTTTTCTAGATTATATTCTTAATAGGGTATTCTACCTTCTGTACTCTGTACTCTATACTCTATCTTCTGTATTCTATCTCCCTTCTACCCCCTAATCAATCTAAACACATCTAACCCCAACGCATAGGCCATCAATGCCAGTAACAATATCATACCCACTACTTGTGCATATTCCATGAATTTTATGCCAGGTTTCCTGCCAGTGATCATTTCATAGAGCGTAAAAATTACATGGCCTCCATCTAATGCAGGTATCGGTAAAATATTCATAAATGCAAGGACGATGCTCAATAAAGCCGTCATATTCCAAAAACGTTCCCAATCCCAACGTGCACCAAACATTCCACCAATGCTAATAAAGCTACCCAACGATTCACTAGCCTTTACTTCTTTGGAAGTAAATAACAATTTGAAATTCTTGATATTCATTATTAAGGTATTCCAGCCTTTACGAACACCAGCGGGAAAAGATTCAAAAAAACCATATTCCTTTTTTTGAAAAGTCAGAAAATCTGTCATCGGTTTGGCAACAATTCCTATTCTTGAATCCTTGTCTACCATCAATCGAATGATATTGGTATCTTTTCCTCTTAATACCTGTACGGTTACTTCCTTCTCTTTATACGACTTTTTAATATAGGTTAGTTCCGCAAAAGATCGAACAGGCTTACCATCAAAATAAATAAACTGATCACCTTTTTGCAATGCCCCTTCTTTGAAAGTTGCCAATTTCAAATCAACCGAATCTACAATGGCTGGAAATTTTGGATAAGCCAATGGTTCGCCTTTCTTTCGAATAAGAGAACGGATCGTTCCATCTGGGATAGCGAGGTCAATTTTTTGTCCATTACGTTCTACCTGTAATATCTTCCCTTCGTTTAGGATTATTTCGCCAGCAATTTTTTCAAAATTCTCTATTTCTTTTCCATTAACAGCAAGAATTTTATCGCCATCCTGTAGTCCAATTTTTTGTCCAAGGCTATCTACAAAAACACCATTGGTTACGTTTTTAACAGGTAGATATTCATCTCCCCATTTAAATAGAATCATTGCAAAAATCAAAAATCCCAATAAAAGATTTACGGTTACACCTCCCAACATAATGATCAATCGTTGCCAGGCTGGTTTACTACGAAATTCCCAGGGCTGAGCAGGTTGTTTTAATTGCTCTTTATCCATGCTTTCATCAATCATCCCTGCTATTTTCACATAGCCGCCAAGAGGTAACCAACCAATTCCATATTCTGTTTCGCCAACTTTCTTCTTTAATAGAGAAAACCAAGGATCAAAAAAAAGATAAAATTTTTCTACCCGGCACTTAAACCATTTTGCCGGCAGGAAGTGACCCATTTCATGAAGTACCACGAGAATTGATAAACAGAGAATAAGTTGTCCGGCTTTAATTCCTACTACGGCCCAATCGATTGCTAAAATTGTCATTGTTATTAATACTAATTTAAAATCGGTTATTCAACGATCAGCCTTTAATTTTTAGAATAGAATCTTCACAGAAACCCGACTATTATTAACGAAACAATCGCGGTTTAAGTTTGTTTGATAAGTATTCTTATAAAGTTTCTGCACTAAATTAACTATTGAAACATCCACAAAGGTGTGCGTTCATAATTTAATTATAGAAGCGGCAAAATTACGTGCCTCTGCATCGCTTTCAAAATATTCTTCAAGCGTGGGTTTTTGAATAAAAGCAATGCTATTCATGGTTCTTTCAATTAAATCAGTCATATCTAAAAAACCTATTCGATTTCTTAAAAAGGCATATACGGCAATTTCGTTAGCGGCATTCATTATACAGGGCATATTACCACCTTTAAACAACGCTTCCGTTGCCAGCACCAGGTTACGAAATGTTTTGGTATCGGGTTCTTCAAAAATCAATTGGCTGGGTTTACGAAAATCATATCTGGGGAATTTATTTTGAATGCGTTGTGGAAAAGCCATCGCATATTGAATAGGCAATTTCATATCGGGCAACCCCATTTGGGCTTTAATGCTTCCATCCTCAAATTGAACCATGCTATGAATAATACTTTGCGGGTGTACCACCACCTGTACCTGCTCAGGCTTTAGATTAAAGAGCCATTTTGCTTCAATCATTTCAAGCCCCTTATTCATTAACGTGGCAGAATCAATTGATATTTTCGCTCCCATATTCCAGTTAGGATGCTGGAGGGCATGGTCGCGTTTTACATTTACCAGGAAGTTTGGTTTCTTACCTAAAAACGGGCCGCCAGATGCAGTAAGAATTATTTTTTCTATTTTGTTACGCGTTTCTCCAACCAGGCATTGAAAAATCGCCGAATGTTCCGAATCAACGGGTATTACCGGCACCCTGTTTTCAACGGCCTTTTGCATAATAATATCCCCCGCCACAACTAGGGTTTCTTTATTGGCAAGAGCAATCACCTTACCACTTTCTACTGCTTTTAGTGTAGGCTTCAGTCCTGCAAAACCAACAATACCAGCCAGCATCATATCATAACAGTCCATGGCAGCCGCTTCTTCCAATGCCTTTTCTCCCGCAAAAACTTTTATGGGTTTATTTTTTAGCGCTTCTTTTACTTTACCATATTTTTTTTCATCGCCAATTACAACAAGGTTTGGATCAAACTCCAATGCCTGTTTAATAAGCAACTCATCGTTATTTTGTGCGGTCAGTACTTCTACAGAAAACATCGAATTATTAGAACGTATGACCTCAAGGGCCTGCGTACCGATGGAACCTGTGGATCCGAAAAGAGCAATGCGTTTTTTAGGAAAATTAATAGCCATGAATATAAATCAATATCAAATGTATTTTTTAAAAGTAGTGAAAAATGAGATGTAAGAATGGTTTCTACTCCGCAAATTTTTCAAGATCAGCAACAATGATACGGTCGTTACTTAAACGAGGTACTTTATTTTGCCCGCCTAATTTTCCTATAGATTTCATATAATCAATAAATCCATTCTTTTTTATCGGCCTGATATGAAGGGGAAGTAGAATGTTTCCATTAATAAGATCGTCATAATATATATTCTTTTCACGCAAATTATGATCTACTTTCCGGGCAAATTCGCTTACATCATGGGGAAGGTTTTCAAATTCAATAAACCATTCATGAAAAGATTTCCCATTTCCTTGCTGAATCATTGGTGCTACAGTAAACTCAGTAATGTATACCCCTTCTTCCCCTGCAGCTTTCATTAAACTGTATTCAACCTCTTCGCCGATTACATGTTCCCCAAAAGCAGAAATAAAATGTTTGATTCTACCCGTAACTACGATTCTATAGGGGTTTGTCGATACAAATTTTATCGTGTCGCCAATATTATAACCCCATAATCCTGCATTGTTGTTGATGATAATCGCATAATTTTCTCCCACCTTAACATCTCTTAAGGTAAGCCGGCGGGCATTCGTCTTCGATGCTTCTTCTGCGGGTATAAATTCGAAGTAAATACCACTGTTCGAATTAAGTAACAACCCTTCGGCTTCCTGGCTATCCTGGAATGCAATAAATCCCTCAGAGGAAGGATAGGTTTCAATCGCCGATACTTTTTTGCCAATGGTATCAAGCAGCTTTGCTTTATAGGGTTCGAAATTTACCCCACCATGTACAATCACTGATAAATTCGGGAATAAATCAGCAGGTCTTTTCCCAGTTTTCTCCCTTAACCTGTCAAAATACATTTGCATCCATGGAGGAATACCGCTGACGAGTGTCATATCCTGCAACATCGTTTCTTCCACTATTTTATCCAGCTTAGTTTCCCATTCATCAATACAATTGGTTTCGTAGGATGGTAGTTGATTGCGCCGTAGATAACTGGGAATATGATGGTTTACAATTCCACTAAGCCTGCCCGTTGGAATACCTCCTACTCTATCCAATACGGGAGATCCTGAAAGAAAAATCATTTTCCCATCGGTGAAACCAGTATTGCCCGACTCGGCGATATAACAAAGAAGAGCGTTACGGGCGGTATCTAAATGATTAGAAATTGAATCCTTTGAAATAGGAATATATTTTACACCGCTGGTGGTTCCGGAAGTTTTGGCGAAATAAAGAGGCTTGCCTTTCCAGAGAACATTATGTTTTCCTTCTTTAATTTTTTCAATATAGGGCTTAATCTGTTCGTAATCCCGAATGGGTACCGCCTGAATATATTCTTCATGCCTGCTAACTTCATTCAACCGGTGATCTTTCCCGAAGTCAGTTGTTTTGCCCGTTTTTAACAGCTCCCGGAAAATTTTTTCCTGGTCCTCAATAGCTGTTTGCATCTCTTTACGGATACCTTTATATATATAGCCTGCAAAAGGCTTTGCCAGGAATGATTTAATCTTCATAACCGCTATTCGTTCATTTAGGCAACAAACCTACGGCAAATCGGCAAACACACAAACTTATACCTGTTAGGATAAATATAACAATAGTGTGATTGTGAAGGATTAAGCCAAAACACGCCCAATGAGGCCATTAAACCTATTTTTGCACAACTGGGGAAAATCAATAAAAAATATTCAACCAATCTATTAACAATCTGGCTAAAATCCCTACCTTCGCCGTCCTAATTTTTGGAATATTATGTTTGCAGTAATCAAAGTAGCCGGTCAGCAATTTAGAGTTAAGAAAGATCAAACTCTTTATGTTCCTCATGTAGATGGGAACGCCGGCGATAAAATAGAAATAGCTGAAGTATTGCTTACGGATACTGATGGAAAGTTATCTGTTGGTATTGGTATTAAAGCAAAAGTTCAGGTCGAAATAATCGATCATGTTCAGGGTGATAAAGTAATTGCCTATAAACAAAAAAGAAGAAAAGGGTTTCGTAAGAAACATGGACACCGGACGCATTATACGAAGATCAAAGTAACAAGTATTGCTTAAACTTTTTCAAAAGTATAAACTAAATAATCATGGCACACAAAAAAGGCGAAGGCAGTGTTAAGAATGGCCGGGACTCGCAAAGTAAACGTCTCGGTGTAAAAATATATGGTGGCCAACCTGCAGTTTCTGGTAATATAATCATCCGTCAACGCGGTACGGTTTACCATCCGGGAAAGAACGTTGGTGTTGGAAGAGATTTTACATTATTTGCATTAACAGATGGTATTGTAGAATTCAAAAAGAGTAAAGATGATAAAACAATTGTAAACGTTATGGCGATTCAATAATTTTTTGTGTTTGGGCACAATAATATATTTTTCACAAAATGTGAAATTTTTTTTGGCGGTTTGAATTAAGTTTCTATTTTTACATTCGTTAAATTCTTTTTACTAACCGTTAAATTCACAAAAAATGGCAACAAAGAAAAAAGCAGCAAAAAAAAGTGCTAAGAAAGCAGCTCCAAGAAAGAAAGCCGCTCCAAAAAAGAAAGCCGCTAAGAAAAAAGCTGCTAAGAAGAGATAATTCTTCCTCTTTCTAAAAGTAGAAAATATCAAAGTCCTCCGATCTTCGGGGGATTTTTTTTTAACTTGCTTTTAAATGCAACGAACAAAATGGCCATGGATAATTACTTCATAGCAGATCAGTTTTCACTTCTTTCCAAACTTATGGATATACATGGCGAAAATTCATTCAAGGCAAGATCTTATAGTGCTGCTGCATTCAACATTGAAAAATTACCAGAACAACTTATTCATCTTCCTCCGGAAAAAATAGCTTCCTTAAAAGGTATCGGCGAATCAGCAGCAAAAAAAATAACAGAGATTATCGAAACGGGGAAGCTTCAGGCGCTGGATGAAATCATTTCAATAACCCCTCTCGGTGTTATTGAAATGTTGAATATAAAAGGAATTGGTCCAAAAAAAATTTCTACCATTTGGAAAGAAATGGACATTGAATCGATTGGCGAGTTATTATATGCCTGCAATGAAAATCGATTATTGTTATTTAAAGGATTTGGCGCAAAAACACAACAGAATGTTCAGGAAGCTATCGAATTCTATTTTCAAAACCAGGGAAGTTTTCTTTATTCAGAAATAGAAGCGATTTTTCCTTCGGTGAAGGCATTTCTTGAAAAATGTTTTGGTGAAACCAATGTACAGGTAACCGGATCATATAGAAGACAACTATTAACAATCGACGAATTGGAATTTGTGCTTTTTTCTACAAAGGAACCTGTAAAAAAAGCTTTTCAAACCACGGTGCCTCCCGAATTATTGGAAGAAACAGAAAATAGTTTGTTTTATAAATTAAAGAATGGATTGAAACTTAGGCTATATATAGAATCAACGAAAACATGTGAACGCCAATTTTTAACCACCGGGTCTGCATTATTTACAAATTCTTTTCTTGAAAAATTCCCCAAAACAGATTTTACAGGTACAGAAGTGGATATTTTTTCAAACGCTGGACTTAATTATATTCCGCCGTTTTTGAGAGAGTCGAGTAATATTATCAATCAAGCACAAAATAAAATACTGTTTAATACCATTCAATTAACCGATATCAGAGGAATCATTCATTCACATAGTAATTGGAGTGATGGATCAAATACTATTGAAGAAATGGCGAAAGCATGTATTGATAAGGGTTATGAGTACCTGGTAATAAGCGACCATAGCAAAGCAGCGGCTTATGCAGGTGGCCTTTCTGAACAAAAAATACAAGAGCAGCATCGGTATATTGATGAGCTGAATGACACATTTTCTCCTTTTAAGATTTTCAAGAGTATTGAATGTGATATCCTCGGAGATGGGAATATGGATTATTCAAATACTATTCTTGCCACCTTTGATCTTGTTATTGCTTCTGTGCATAGCAATCTTAAAATGACGGAAGAAAAAGCGATGATGCGTTTAATTCGGGCTATTGAAAATCCGTATACTACAATTCTCGGTCATCCTACCGGCCGTTTATTGGTAAGCCGAAATGGTTACCCAAACGATCACAAGAAAATTATAGATTCCTGCGCCGAGCAACAGGTTGTGATTGAATTGAATGCTCATCCCCGCAGACTTGATGTAGACTGGCAGTGGATACCCTATGCCATGGAAAAAAATATTTTGCTGTCAATCGACCCAGATGCACATACAACAGAAGGATTTAATGACTGTCGTTATGGTGTACTGGCTGCTCAAAAGGGCGGGCTCACTAAAGAAAATAATTTAAGTAGTTTTTCATTGATAGAATTTGAGGCGTTTCTTTCAAAAAGAAAAAAAACAAAGAAAATTTAAAAGAGTCGGTGAATTATAAGCCAATATAAATAAAGACTAAAGCAACTATTAAAATTTACCGACTTATAATTTCTTAAAAAGAATCCAAGTCTTTCTAACTGGGAGTTAGCCCCGCAGTTGCACGAAAACTCCTACCCTTCCGGTTTACAAGCGCGAATACGCCGAACCAATAAGCTTATAAATTTTCTTTTTGCTTTTCCAGCTCTTAATTTCACGTTCTCTTTTGTATGCTTTTTCTTTAGTCGAAAAAATTTCTGAATACACTATCTTCCAATCGGCAGTATTGCCGGTAAATCCTTTGTGATTGGAATTATGCTTTCGAATTCTTTCTGAAAGCAAATCACAGGTGCTCCCAATGTAAAATTTATTACGAATGAAGGAGTATAAGATATAACAGGTACACATAAAAAACCTCAA
The DNA here is from genome assembly GCA_031378605.1 of Chitinophagaceae bacterium. Classification (GTDB taxonomy): domain Bacteria; phylum Bacteroidota; class Bacteroidia; order Chitinophagales; family Chitinophagaceae; genus Endoryza. Next base: position 8,454 of record JANNEK010000144.1, read on the forward strand.
TTCTTTTTTGTTAAAAAAATTTTGAGGTTATGCGTGGGTGGGAGTTGACGGGTTCGAACCGCCGACCCTCCCGGCTTATGAGCCGGGATGCGCTGAACCAATAAGCTTATAAATTTTCTTTTTGCTTTTCCATCTCTTAATTTCACGTTCTCGGCTGTATGCTTCTTCTTTAGTCGAAAAAATTTCTGAATACACTATCTTCCAATCGGCAGTATTGCCAGTAAAACCTTTGTGGTTTGTATTGTGTTTTCGAATTCTTTCTGAAAGCAAATCGCAGGTGCTTCCAATGTAAAATTTATTACGAATGCAGGAGTATAAG
>JANNEK010000167.1:0-6850 GCA_031378605.1 Chitinophagaceae bacterium
ATTATACAAGAATTTGTTCTTGTTATAGTACAAAAATTATTTTTTTTCAAAAGTGTATGATGCTATTAATATCGCTATCACCAACCCTGGGTTGAGCGCCTCAACTGGTTCGTGCCCAACGCAGTTGGGATGCGCAAGCAAGAAGCGGGTGCAGCGAGGGTGTCCTGGGTGAAGGCCCCACGGCCCTGAGGGAACAACATTTTAAATTAAACAGCTTTAAAAAAATAAATAATCCGTACAGAAATAATAGATCAATTTATTCTTACCCCTGTATTCAGTTAAATCAATTCTGCCATAATTATTTTTTATGCAAAGAGATTCAGAGCTTTTTTTAAAATCTTCTTGTTAAAAAGATATTGCCGCCGAGGCGCGAAGTTGTTTTACGAAGTCTATCTATTTTTTTGCGTGGATATATCTACGTCAATTTATTCTTATCATGTACTGGAACAGTTTTTATAAGAAAGATAGGATGCTATTAATTTCGCTATCACCAACCCTGGGTTGAGCGCCTCAGCCGGTTCGTGCCCAACGCAGTTGGGATGCGCAAGCAAGAAGCGGGTGCAGCGAGGGTGTCCTGGGTGAAGGCCCCACGGCCATGAGGAAAAAACATTTTAACTGGAACATCTTTTAAAAATAAATAATAGATCAATTTAGTATTATCATGTACTGGAACAGTTTTTATAAGAAAGATATGATGCTATTAATTTCGCTATCACCAACCCTGGGTTGAGCGCCTCAACTGGTTCGTGCCCAACGCAGTTGGGATGCGCAAGCAAGAAGCGGGTGCAGCGAGGGTGTCCTGGGTAACGGCCACCCGGCCATGAGGGAAAAACATTTTAAATTAGGCAGAAAAAATAATAATTGGTATTGAAAAAATCTACACCAATTTAGTCTTCCCATAGCACTAGTTTGCCATTTTTATGAACCGCCATTGATGCCCAGGAATACTATATATACTTATAAAGACTTCTAATTGACTGTTAACTTTTGTAATGTCGGTTTGAGTATTATCTACAGATGGCATTATTAAAGTTGCCGTATCATTTTTTAAAAGGAAACTAAGGGAAGAATAGCAGTGCTTACGAACACCATAAATATGATTTAGCAGATATATTAAAGGTTAATAGATAAAATATTTTCGTAGAAATTTTTTGAGTTGAAAAATCTTTATTGATTACTTTAATAAATTGATTTATTTTTCTGAGATTATACAATGCTCCTTTAGAGAAAGAAAAACCCGTATACAATTTGATACGGGTTCAATAGGAGTAAGTAAAGGAAGGTTAATGGTTAATGGTTAATGAATGAGGCTATCTTAATTTTTAGTTAATTCACTGATATTGAAATTTACACCAACTGTAATACGAAAGGTTGTTACGTCAGGCTTATCCGTTAGTTCAACTCCGTCGAGTGTTGCGGTTGATTTTTTTCCCAGCGTAAAGATTCCTTTTGCAAAAATAGAAATCGGAATTTTTGGAAAAAAACCTATTCCTCCACCTAAATGTGGTTTGCCTCCTTTAAAAATTAAGTCTGCGTTACCGGTTTGCGTAGATACCTGTTTAACCGTTCCTTTCAATAATGAATAACCGCCTTCTGCGAATGGCCTGAATCGATGTACGGTACCGGCAAAGTTAAACCGAACCCCCATGTCAAAATGGGTCATCTTAAAACTCTCAGCTTCTATATTGGAGCCAATGATCATTTTTGTAAAATCGAATCCAATATAGGGTTCAATTAATTCGGTAATACCATAGCCCACTCTAAAGCCACCCCCGTATCCACTGGATGCCCCTTCGTCTAAAAATTTAAAGTATTCGGAAGTCCAGCCCAGGCTATGTAACTGAATGGCTCCATTAAATCCTTTTAATGCAGACCGTTGCTTTACCTGCCCTTGTCCAACCATTGATCCCAGTAGTAGTAAAATAATAAAAATGTTTTTCATTGTGTTAATAGTTTAGGTGGTTAAAAATTTATGGTGATTCCTCTTTTTAGCATAGCAGAATAATTTCGACTGGAGAGTATTTCACTGTAGCGGCCACTTAGATCTACTTCCTGAAAAGGAATACGCTGACCGTTTGCTGCTGTTACACTGCTGATGACAATCGTCATTTTTTTATTAGTCATGTTTTTGATTCTACCAGTTGCCTGCGCACCTCTTTCAATGATCGTCTCTCCGTTATATACAACTGAATTGATAACACTAAAATTTAATGTTTGCCCCTCCTTTGCTGTTGATTCAGTGATTGCATCCTTTAAAAAAAGATTTACTTCAAGCCGGTTATTTAATGTTACTGTTTTATTTTTCCTTACTTCAGGAGGTGCTATCACCAATTCTTTTTTTTCAACAGGAGGTATAACCGGTGGCAATTCTTTTTTTTCTGGTTCTTTAACTGGATCTTTTTTTTCTGTAATTTTTTCCTTTACCGGTTCTTTTTTGCCATCGTCTTTTTTATTTTCCTTTTCTTTATTTTTTTCCTTTTTCTCTTCCTTTATTTCGGGCTCCCTGGTGGGTTCTTTAACTTCTGGAGGAGTATTTTTAACCGGGGGAGGAGTGAATTGATCAGAATTTACAGGTTTTTCATTTATAGCTAGTGAGGTTGAATCAGTTTTCTTAGAATCATTCGTACCTGTTATTCCGGTTGAAATATCTTCTTTCTTTTTATCTTTTACTTCATTGCCTGAAAATAACGAGAAGCCTACTACCAGAAATACTAATACTGATAGAACGCCAATGAGTACCAACCTGTTTTTTTTCGATAGTAATTTGTCCTTTACAGTTAGTAGGCCTGGATAAAATTGGCTGGCAGGATTCGTTGCCTTTTCTGAGAGCGCTGTTGGTTTTAAGGACCTGCCTGAGTGAGAAAAAATTTGTACAACCTGTGTTTCAGGTACTGCCTTTTTAAAGGAATTAATCTTACTTAAGTCGGCGTCTTTTAATACTGGAAAAGCAGCCAACAATGCCAATTGAAAGGCTTTTGCGTCTGTAAAGCGCTGTTCTGGTTTTTTTTCCAAAGCCTTCATAACTATATTGGATAACGCTTTTGGCACATTGGCGTTTAGCTTTTCAGCAGAGATTGGTTTTTTCTTTAAGATATCCTGCATCAGGTTAAAGTCTGTAGTTCCTTCAAAAGGCAGTTTACCGGTAAGTAATTCATAGAGGGTTACTCCGGTAGCATAAATATCAGATGCCACTGATGGATCTTTTCCTTCTATTAATTCCGGTGCCATAAACTCTACCGTTCCTACTACCCTGTTTACCTGTGTGAGCCGCTGTTCACCAGCAATTTTTGCAATTCCAAAATCCATCAGTTTAACAGTACCATCTGGAGTAAGAATTAAATTGGATGGTTTTATATCGCGGTGAAATATTCCTTTTTTATGAGCGTGATGCAACCCTTCCAATGCCTGCATAAAAATGGGACATACAATTTCGTAGCTAAGTGTTCCATGTTCCTTTACTAATTCATCCAGGTTTTTCCCTTGCACATATTCCATCACCATAAAATGGTTTTCATTCTGTGCAATGAAATTGTAAATCACTGCTATATTTGGATGTAATAACTGTGCAAGTACTCGGGCTTCTTTTTTAAAGCGCTCCAGGAATTGCGATTGCTGGATGAGTTGGGCATGTAACATTTTAAGCGCTACTTCCCTGCCTAGCACAGTATCGGTAGCCTTATATACAATACCCATACCGCCTTCGCCCAGCCGGGATGTTATCTGATAATTTTGTATGAGTTGTCCAATCATGGTAAATCAAATTCCTTTGTTGAAGGCAAATCAAAATCTTTAGTTTCCTTTATTGGCTGATCACTGTCGGCAGCAATTTTTTCTGCCAGTATCACAGTTATATTATCATGACCTCCGCGCTTTTTTGCTTCCTGTATTAAAAAATTGGCAGCGTCATGTAATGGCTTGTTACTTAGTATATCGGCGAGTTCGTTATCTTTTATATAATCATATAAACCATCTGAACAAAGTAGTAACCGGTTGTTTTGTTCAAAGGCAACCGGGCATTTACCGGTATCAATCCGCAGTTCGGGTTTGGTGCCCATCGCATTGGTTAAAATATTTCTTTTTGGATGCGACTCTGCTTCCTCGTTAGTAATTTCACCTTTGTTTACTAAGTCCTGAACATAGGTATGATCTTCCGTAATTCTTGTAATTAAATTATTTTGCAGAATATAAGCGCGGCTGTCTCCTGCATGTGCAAAATAGATTTGTTGATCTTTTACAACAAGGCTGGTGCAGGTAGTTCCCATTCCACGGTACTGCTGATTGGAAGAGGCCATCGAAAATATTTTTTTATTAGCTGCATTAAATGCCCTGCAAAGATTTTTTTCGATAGATCCATTTCCTGTTTGGTTGAAATATTCTTCGCTAATTGTTTCGGCTGCCAGTCTGCTGGCTACTTCACCAGCCCGATGGCCGCCCATTCCATCTGCCACTATCAACAGGTACCCTTTTTCCCGCTGAACCTGTTCATCGGCTATCCGGAAGAACATACCAATATCTTCATTATTAGTGCGAATGTTTCCGAGGTCTGAAAGGATAACAACTTTCATCGTTGCAGAATCTATAATTTCGGAACGTGCCTCCTCATTTCGGCCACTTGTTTTTTTTCCAAACATTTTTTTCCAAAACATTTTTATTGTTTGATTTTTTCAAGATTAATATCATACGAACTGCGGCGGTTTGAAATTTGTATAATTACTTTTTTATCTTCATAACCACTGGCACCCACGGTAAACTCTACCTCCTGCCCATTTTTACCACTAATTTCATAAGGTACTGGTTGTTTTGTTCCATCTGGTAAAACGATATAAGCATTTTCAATGCTTGATACATTGATTTTTATCTTCTGCTTATCAATGATCTCCTGTTCAATGGGTTTTTTTTCATTATTGGGATGTGGCGGTAGGGTATTATTCGTAACAAATAGAATTATTAAAACGATTAGTAATACTGCAAGTCCTGCATATAACAATGTACCAGTACCCAAGGGGCCAGGTATTTTTAGGGATGAAAATTTTGGCAACGAAAGTGATGAAAGAAAAGAAAAAGGCGTTTCCCGGTTTTGTTTTGATTGGCCTTTTAGTACCCTGCTTAGCTGCTCCGAACTGATTCGGTGGGCGGGGTTTACCCGAAGCATTTTTTCGACTACTGCTTGGAGTTGTTCTGAAATTTCAGGTACAAGAATCTTAGGGTCCGTAAAACTCGCTTTTAAAATTTTTGTTCTTAAAGCGAGTGGATTGTTCGATTCGAAAGGCATGTAACCGGTAAGCATTTCATAGGTCATTACTCCCAGGCTCCAGATATCCGATTTCATTTCTGGCTTTTGTTCGAATTGTTCGGGAGCCATATATTCAGTGGTACCTACCAGGTAGCCTTCCTGTGTAAATTTGGGCGAATACTTATCCTTGGCAATTCCAAAATCAAGCATTTTTATAACCCCATCCGATTGCAATTTAAAATTAGCAGGCTTTATATCGCGATGCAAAATTTCTTTTTGGTGTAAATACAATAATGATGAAGCTATTTGCGCAACAATTTGAGTAGTTTCTTCATTCAAAAGCTTTCCTTTTTTTCGGATATGCTCCTCTAGTGTTTTGCCTTCTACATATTCCATAATAATACAGGGGTAGTCGCCAGTTAAAACGGATTCGTACAACCGAGCAATATTTGGATGATTAACTCCCGATTGTATATACGCCTCGTTACGGAAGCGATTGGCAAATTCTTTTTGGTGAAGAATTTTTACGGCTGCTGTTCTGCCAAGTACCGCATGGTAGGCTTTGTACACATCTCCCATGCCACCCGATCCGATATGTTCGGTTAATCGATAGCCTGCAATTTCGCGATGTATCATATTGTCAGAAATCATGAAGCCGTTTTGGTTAATTCAACTAATAAAAAAATATGAGGATCGAAAATCTATTAGAGTTTTTTTGAAAGCAGGACTTTTAAGAAATTGAAGTGAGCGACAGATCACATCGTGAGGATTGAACTATCACACACTTCAAATCTTAATTAAGTTTAACTTATTTGCCCATTACTTTTTTATTTCCCATCAATTCCATTCCGTATTTGATAGGTATAGCGAATGATATTTGTGTACCACGGGCATCGCTGGTACCAGCATAATAGATACCAATAACATTACCCTCATCATCAAACATCGGACCACCACTATTTCCCGCACCCGTTGCATTAATAGTAAGTTGGTAAGAATCTCCAAACGTACTATACGATGGATTTTTTTCGGACGCTTGCCCGATAATTCTTCCAATATTTCCGGGGGTAACTGTTGGAGTTGGTACTGAAGTAAATTGATTATTGGGATTGAACGGATCGTTTGATTTACGTACAACATATTGTTCTGGAGCAACACCAGGATAACCCATAACGGTTACAGACATACCAGGTTTTACTTCACCATAATTATCTTTTAAGCGAACGCTTCCTAATGCAGCGGGAATTTCAACTTTTAATAAAGCAACATCATGATTATCGGAGGGTGTAGCTGATTGAACTGGCCGACGGAGAGAAGTATTAGAAAAAATTACATTCATATAGGTATTCCTTCCTTTTACAGAACCGGGTGCTATAGAGCGGCCACCAACCATTCTTACTTCGGCAGGAACCCAACCACCAACATCCTGTGGCATTATTTGTACGCCTTCTACAAGAACTCGTTTTCCTTTTTCAAATTTTACCAAAGCGCCCGGGAACGCAAATTGAGGAAAGTTATGGCGAGTGTTCCATCCTGCACCAACATGCCTGTTGGTTAAAATAAATCCATCATCAGATACAATAAACCCAGTGCCGCTGGCACCAGCCATTCCTACGG
>JANNEK010000194.1:0-6440 GCA_031378605.1 Chitinophagaceae bacterium
GTAAACAGGGCAAAACAACCAGAACAATAGCTGTCAGCGCTCTTCCACAATGTCTATATATCTCTACCTTTGCCATACTTTTATTCTGAATTGCAGTATAAAATCTGTATAAAATTAAGCATAATCGATGGCTGGCATTTATATACATATTCCTTTTTGCAGAAAAGCCTGCCACTATTGCAACTTCCATTTTTCAACTTCCCTGAGCCTTAAGAACGATTTTTTACAGGCTTTATTGAATGAGATTGAATTGCAAAAAAGTTACCTGAACGGGCAAACAGTTCACACTATTTATTTCGGAGGAGGTACTCCCTCCCTGTTAGAAGCTGATGAATGCAACGCAATCTTGAAAAAGTTGAAGGAAACCTTTTCAATTCACCCTGAAGCGGAGATTACGCTTGAAGCAAATCCCGATGATATTTCTGCTGAAAAATTAATAGCCTGGCAAAATTCTGGTATTAACCGCCTGAGTATTGGAGTACAATCATTTTTTGATGAGGATCTTAGTTGGATGAACCGGGCACATACTGCAAAACAATCCATCTCAAGTCTTGAATTAGCCAAAAATTATTTCAACAATATTACAATCGATCTGATTTATGGCACTCCTACCCTGAACGACAAAAAATGGAAAGAAAACATTAATAAGGCAATTGAACTAACTATTCCCCACCTCTCCTGTTATGCATTAACGGTGGAACCAAAAACGGCTTTGCAAAAATTAATTGCTGATAAGAAATTTATTGATGTGAATCCTTCGGATCAGGCCAGGCAATTTTTATTGTTGATGGAATGGATGGAGACAAGTGGATACGAACATTATGAAATAAGCAATTTTGCGTTATCTGGTAAGAGAAGTAAACATAATAGTTCCTATTGGAAGGGCACACCCTACCTGGGCCTCGGCCCCTCTGCTCATTCTTACAATAACAGTAGCCGCCAGTGGAATATTGCTAATAATGCTTTGTATATTCAGTCATTAAAAAAAAATGAACTGAACGTTGAGCTTGAAATTTTAACGCCTACCCAAGTGCAGAACGAGTACATCATGACTTCTTTACGGACAATGGAAGGATTAGATAATAACTATATCAGAAATCATTTTGGCTTGCAGGAGGAACAGAGAATTGAAAAAGCTACTCAGCATTTTATTCAACAGCAACTTTTAGAGAAAAAAGAAAATAATTTTATTCTTACGAAAAAAGGGAAATTATTTGCCGATGGTATTGCAGCAGATTTATTTTCTTAATTATACTTTTAAAGAACGATTCTTTCGTCAATTCATACGTTGTGAGTAACTCTAGCGACGAATATGTTAACATCTAACAGACAGATTTTGTACAGACAGTTTAAAACAAAACAGGCGACTTGACACAGCTTTGACCGAACAGGCAACGCAATAAATAAATAAAAACAGCCAATACACAAAAAAATAATTTGAATTTCTATACCAACGCACAAAACACACTTTCGTTTTTTTTGTAACCGCACAACCCAACCAGAAAAAAATGAAAGAGTGTTTTTTCCCAACGCGTTAAGAAAAACTGTAGCCCAAAAACTTATCTTTGAAAAAATATTTTTACCAGTAAGAATGAAACTTGTAACAAGAGATGATATAGAAGGATGGGTTGAGAGATTTGATTCAAAAGGATTCTTTCCGATTCTGATGGCAAAATTGGTTAGGGCTACAACTCCTAAAAGCACCCAAGTTGATTTCCCATCTGGGAGTGCTGTTTTTATTGGCGGTTGGGATGGAATTGTAAACTGTGAAGCAAAAACTTCCTATGTCTCCGAAGGTATATCTCTATGGGAGTTTGGGACAGAAGAAAAACCAGCCATTCAAGCAGAACGGAACTATAAAAACAGAACTGCTGACCCGTTAGGACATGATATTTCCAACAGAACATTTGTGTTTGTTACAGGAAGAATTTGGGCTGGAAAAAACGATTGGCAACAAGAAAAAATAAAAAAAGGTAAGTGGAAACATGTTGAAGTTTATGATTCCTCTGACATTGAGCAATGGCTTGAGATTGCAGAATATGTTTTAAGATGGTTTGCTGACTATTTGAGAAAAGCACCAATTGATGGTATTGATTTAGCCGAACAGTTTTGGAAATATTGGGCAGAGTTTCGGGATATTAAATTGAAACCAGAAATTATCACATCAGGTCGCAAAAAAGAGCAAGAAGATATTTTTAATTTTCTTGAAGCAGCACCCAATATCACATCTGTTAAAGCCACCTCAAAGAACGAGGCAATAGCTTTCATCATTGCATCAGCAAAACTTTTTCCCTTAGCAGAATCAGAGAGATTTTTTTCAAGAACTTTAATTATTCATAACGAAGCAGCTTATAAATCTGTAGCAACAAACTTTACTTCGCCTCTAATTCTGATTCCGACTTTTGAAAACAAGTTGCCAATGTATGCGGCAGTTTCAAATAATCATCATGTAATTGTCCCTTTAGGTGCAGACGATGAATTTGATAAGAACACAATTACATTACCGATAATTGATAGAGATGGACAAGTTAATAGTTTAGTTTCATCAGGTTTCAATAGTGTTGATGCAGAAAAATTTTCTAAAGAAGCTGGTAGGAATATTACAATTCTAAAAAAGTTGATTGGATTTCCACCCCATTCAAAAGCAAAGTGGTTAGAGAAAGAAAACATCAGGGAAATCATTCCTGCTCTTTTAATTGGAAGATGGAATGAAACATTTATCGGAGACATTGAACTTCTTGAAAAATTATCGCAGCAAAAATATTCGGACTTCTTACCCACTCTTACTAAATGGAAAAACTTTGAAGAATCACCGTTGCTTCAAATCGGTGAAACATGGCGACTGACTTCACCTTTAGATTTATGGACAACTATTTCACCGTTCTTAACTCAAAAAGATTTTCAAAGCATTCATGAATGTTATTCGTTAGCTTTTAAAAGCGGTAACCCAATAATTGAACCCAAGGATAAAAATGATTTTGCTGCTTTATACAATAAACAGAGGAAATATTCATACTGGTCAAGAGAAGGTTTAACTCAATCATTGATATTGGTTGGGAGATTTGGTGAAGGATTAAACATTCCTAATCTACCAAACCCACAACTTTGGGTTGACAATATAATTCTTGACTTGCTTAACGATGCAAGCGGTGAAATTTGGATTTCAGTTGACCATGAATTACCACTTATATCCGAAGCATCACCAACGAGTTTTTTTAAAGCCGCAAGCAACTCTTTATTAAAAGAACAACCTGAAATCATGGACATGTTTAGAGAGGAAGATGGATTCCTACATAAAACAAGTCATCACACAGGATTGCTTTGGGCATTGGAAGGATTAGCATGGTTACCTGAATATTTAAGACAGGCGAGTTTGATTTTACTTAAACTTTCACGGCTTGACCCAGGCGGCAGTTTATCAAACCGACCCATCAACAGCATTTCTGAAATTTTCAAAACATGGCATTATCAAACTCTTGCTTCCTATGACGAGAGAATGGAGATATTGAAATATATCACTGACAAAGAAAGAGAAACGGGTTGGACACTTTTAGTAAGAATGCTTCCCGACCATCACGGAATAGGACACCCAACACATAAAATGCGTTGGAGAATGTTTGATAAGAATACAAATCTCACATACACTTATCAAGAAATTTGGAACACTCACTCTTATGTGATTGAATTGCTTCTTAACTTATTTGATAATAACGAAAATAAATTTTCGCAACTCATAAACGAAACTGTAAGCCTTGCTCCCTATGACAGAAAAAGAGTTTTGGATTGGGCTGATGCAGTTTATGATAAAGTTGAGCAGAAAGAATTTGTAACATGGGAGACGATTAGAAAAATTTTGAATCAACACAGGTCGCACCCTGAAACAGATTGGGCTTTACCAGAAATGGAACTTAAAAGATTAGAAGAGCTTTATGAGAAACTTAAACCAGTTGATGTGGTTAATCAACTTGTTTGGCTTTTCAACGACCATTGGCCAGCATTTTCCGAAGGATTTATTTATGTCAAAGGTGACTATGAAGGAAGGCATGACAAACAGCAAAATAAAATTGATGCAGCAAGAAGTGAAGCAGCAAAGATTTTTCTAAAGGAGTTAGGTTTAAAAAAAACTTTAGAACTCAGAAAACAAGTTAAAGAATCTTGGGCTTTAGGGGATGCTTTGGCAAGAATCATTAAAGACCAAGACGATGTGCTTATTGTTTGCGAATATTTGAATGACGAAAGAGAACAACTCAGATTCATTCACAGTTTTATGTTCCGTAAATCAATACTTGAGGGATTGGAGTGGATTAAGAATTTAGTAAACAGTTTGCAGCAAAAAGGGTTTAGTAAAAAAGTTCTTTCAAACATTTTAATTCCAATAAACCAAACCAAGCAACTTTGGGAATTTGTTTCTTCATTAGACAGTGAAATACAAAATGAATATTGGAAAAACATTTATCCATCCTTTTATAAAATTCCTGTTGATGAAAAGATTTTAGGAGTTGAAATGCTAATTAAACACAGGAGATTTTTTTCAACAATAGATATTTGCTCTCACTTCGTTGAAGAAATGCCAACCAACTTACTTGCTGAACTTTTGAAAAAAACAGTAACTGAAGAAGCAAGCGAACCCCCAAGTTTAAAAGGATATAAAATTGAAAGAATTTTTGAAACACTGGACAAGCGAAATGATTTGGAAAAAGCCATTCTCATAAACTTAGAATGGCTTTATCTACCGTTTTTAGATTCCTATGGAACGAGAAGAAATCCTAAAGTTTTAGAAGAAGAATTGACAAGAAGTCCAGAGTTTTTTGTTGATGTGTTGAAATGGATTTACATGCCGAAAGACAAAGAGAAAATGGAAGAAGAAAGAAAGGGGCTTTCAGATGAAGTAGTTCAGAACAGAGCAACACAAGCATATCACTTACTTCATTCATGGAAAAAAATTCCCGGAATGAAATCAGATAACTCAATTGATAAAACTGTGCTGATGGAATGGATAAACAAAGCACGAACACTTGCAGAAGAACAAAGCAGATTAGAAGTTGCAGACATGCATATCGGACAAGTGTTAGCGGAATATCCTGAGAATGTTGCAGAGTGGCCTCAAGTAATAATTTTTCAGGTGATAGAAGAAATAAACACTGACAGCATAAAAAGAAATTATTCTTCTGCTATGTTTAACAAGAAAGGTTCATCGTCAAGGGGACCTTTTGACGGAGGAGATATTGAAAGAGGCAAAGCATCATACTTTGAAAAATTAGCGAATGATTTTAAGAACAAGTATCCGAATGTGGCTGAAATTTTTAAGCGACTTGCAGAAGGATATTTGATTGATGCAAAACGAGTGGATGACCAAGCTAAAAGAGACAGATTAGAATATTGAATTACACACTTAATAAGACAATCATTAAAAATCTTAGTAAAACAATTATGAACCTACAGACAAATAAATATCAGCAAATACTAAACGGACTGAAAGATAAAATCAGGCAAGCCCGATTTAAAGCGGCATTAACTGCTAATGCTCAACTCTTGGCTATTTATTGGGAAGTGGGACAAGCAATTCTTAACCAACAAAAGGAAGAAGGTTGGGGAACTAAGGTTATTGATACGCTGTCATTTGACCTTAAACTTGAATTTCCTGATATGAAAGGGTTATCAGTTCGTAACTTAAAATACATGAGAGCATTTGCCGAAGCATACCCCGATTTTCTATTTGTGCAGCAAGCTGCTGCACAAATTAAAACCCGTAAAAAAGCAACTGAAATTGTGCAGCAAGCTGCTGCACAATTTCAATTAAACAACAATATCGCCCCTGCAATTTTGCAGCAAGCTGCTGCAAAATTGCCTTGGGGACATCATCAGCTAATTTTAGATAAAGTAAAACACCAACAGGAGAAGTATTTCTACATTCAAAAATGTATTGAAAATAGTTGGAGCAGAAGTGTATTGTCGTTACAAATTGACAACAAACTTTTTGAACGACAAGGCAAAGCCATCAACAACTTTAATAATACTTTACCTGATATTGATTCTGATTTAGCCAAAGAAACTTTCAAGAGTTCTTATATTTTTGATTTCCTCACATTAAGCGAAGAGGCAAAAGAAAAAGATGTTGAACGGGCTTTGATGCTGCACCTCAAAAAATTTATGTTGGAACTCGGACGGGGCTTTTCCTATGTGGGAAATCAATTCAATTTGGTAGTGGAAGACGATGATTATTTTTTGGACTTGCTTTTCTACAACATTCATTTGAAATGCTATGTTGTATTTGATTTATTATGTTGTGCACAACATAACAAATCATATGTTGCCAATTCAGTTATGTGTTGTTGAGTCATTCTAAACTCAAATTACTCAATCTATACAGATATTACGCAACATAATTTTAACACATCTCATTGTATCTTTCTTTATAGCTCAGACGTAACATTTATAAA
>JANNEK010000195.1:0-4327 GCA_031378605.1 Chitinophagaceae bacterium
AAACAGATAATCCGCAAAGAGAAAATATGGAAAGAGGGAAAGAGGGAAAGAGTAAATATTAAAAGAGAAAAGAGTTAAAGAGAAAAGAGGGAATGAGAAAAGAGTAAATGAGGCAAAGAGAAAAGAGGTAAAGAGTTTTACTGATTAGGATATGGGGTACAGTTTGAATTTCAACAACTCGTAAACTGATAAACGGTGAACGCTGGTACAATATTAAAATGATTAAAAGTATAAAAATGAAAAAACTAATTAATTTGCTTCCGCTGTTGATGATGGTAATTATAACATTGGGCCAAGACGACATTTACCCAGCTCCCGCACAAAAAGGAACGATGTTCATAAAGAATGCCACTATTCATATCGGTAATGGACAGGTTATTGAAAATGGAATTATTAAAGTAACCAATGGAAAGATTGAAGAAGTTGGACAAGCCATTTCAATACCAACCGGAGATATAAAAGTGTTTGATGTAAAAGGAAAGCATGTATATCCGGGTTTAATTCTTTCGAATTCTCAATTGGGATTGGTAGAGGTACCAACAGTAAGAGCAACTGCTGATGGTTCAGAAATAGGAGATCTTAATCCAAATATCCGTTCCATTGTTGCGTATAATACCGATTCAAAATTAATTAACACCCTTAAGTCGAATGGTATCTTGCTCGCTAATATTGTACCCAATGGGCCTATCATTAGTGGTTCTTCGAGCGTGGTACAATTAGATGCATGGAATTGGGAAGATGCGGCGTATAAAATGGAGAATGGTATTCATTTGAATATGCCGGCTCTTTTTAATCGACCAAATCCCTTTGCAGAGTTTTTAGGAATTGGTGCACCACAGGGCGATCCTGTAAAAAAAGCATTGGAAGAAATTAATAAAGTAAAAATATTTTTTAGAGAAGCAAAGGCATATTCGTTACAGGATAAACATGATCAGGTAAATTTGAAACTGGAGGCTGTTCGCGGATTGTTTGAAAAGAAACAAAAATTGTTTGTTCATTGTGATCTTGTAAAAGAAATATTAGTAGCGGCAGATTTTGTAAAAGAATTTGGATTTGAAGTAGTATTAGTAGGTGCAAGTGAATGCTGGCTAATTGCGGATCTTATCAAACAAAATAACATGAGTGTAATACTAAGTCAGGCGCATAGTTTACCAACGATGGCAGATGATGATGTGGACCAACCTTATAAAACGGCTGCTGCTTTACAGAAAGAAGGAGTATTGTATGCTATTAATGATGATGATGGAAGTGCCCGTGGCCGTAACCTTCCTTTTAATGCAGGAACCTATGCAGCTTATGGCATCAGTAAAGAAGAAGCATTATCAGCCATTACCTTAAATGCCGCAAAAATTTTAGGTATTGCAGACCGTACCGGTTCTATCGAAAAAGGCAAAGACGCGAATATTGTTGTGAGCGAAGGCGATATCCTGGATATGAAAAGCAGTATCATAACACTTGCGTTTATTCAAGGACGTATGGTTGATTTAAACGACAAGCATAAACAATTGAATGAGCGTTATAAATTAAAGTACGGTATTAAATAGGCTTATCAGTGTTGAATTGTCCTTCCTGCATAAAACAGGAAGGATTTTTTTTGCCTTTCCTTAAACCAGGCTAAAAACTAATTTTCCTGTAAGTGCACTTTACCGCTCAACATTTCATCTTTTTCGTTACAATTATGAATCGGTAATTGAATAAGACCAACCTGAAAAATGTGCCGACAAATTTCCCGAAGTTTTAACAACTATTAACAAGCCTGTCCGGTAATCACTATTGGCTTGCCGGTGGAAGTGTAGCATTGTACTTTTGATTTATCAAATAACAATCACTATTAAAAATTAAAACATGAAAAAGATACTAATCATCACCAGCCTATTTATTGTATTTCATTTTTCCGGATTTACACAAGAAAAAGAAAACAACGAATCACGAATACCAACTACATTTCAAACAGACTTTCCGGGAGCTTCTGAAATAAGCTGGCAGGAAGGAGTTGAATTTAATAAAGTCAGCTTTTCTTATAAAGGAACCGTAATGCTTGCTTATTATAATCCCGGCGGCGAATTGATTGCAGCCAGTAGAAATATCAGTTCTTTCCAATTGCCTTTGCGTTTACTAACTTCTTTAAAAACAAACTTTGACCGTTACTGGATAACTGATTTGTTTGAATTAAGTGTAAGTGACAACACAGAATATTATGTTACCCTGGAGAATGCAACCGAGAAAAAAATATTAATAGCAACAGGAAGTGATTGGGAGCTATATGATACTACTTCTAAAGAAGATTAAGTATGGCGATGCTTGATTAAGGTAAACGTCTTGCGTAAGCAAGGCGTTTTTTAGTTGAAGATGGGGCATGGAATAAATATTAGTAAACTAAATGAAATTATTTTGAAAAGTTACCTCAGGGTGCAATTAAAATTGTCGCTGTATTTTTTTCCTCATCCCTTTTGTTACCCTTTTCATCAAAGTAGAGAGTGGAAAGTGGCTCGACAATTTTAAATGTACCCGTGCTGTCTACGATGTTCAGAACTTGTTATACATTTGGATAGGTATAATTTTTTTTACCATTTTATCTCTTTTATACTTAAAGCAGATTTATATCAACAGCATGGATGAACAACAACGTAAAGCGGAGTTTGTAAAAATTGAATCGTTGATGAAGAGCGGACATTTTTCCTACTCAATAGCAAAAGTGTTGAATAATGCATACCTCGAAAAGATGGGTTTACCAAAATCGGAATTTTTATTCGACAAGGGAGAAGAGGATACCGCTCAAAAAGATAAGTTGGAAGAGGCCATAGCCACTAATATCGCTGGCTTTTATGCGTTAGAGTGCGGACTTGATTATCTTTCTCATATAAAAAATGAATTGCCTTCAACAATTTTAAGAGCCATTGTTGAGAACACGATTGATACACCTTCATTAAACCTGCTTGCCCGTTTTGCCAACGCAACCTGGAAAGCTGGCCAGCCTTTTCGCGGATTAGAAAGGATTAACCGCGAAACCTTTACTTCTTTTTATTTTCTAACGGAAAAGACCATTGAAAAAGATATTGCTCAAATAAGAGTCGCAGCTAATTTTTTGTTATCGATGTTTTAGTAAGAAGTAAAGAAAATTATTATTACAATCAGGTGTATTGACAATTATATTCGTATGAACTATCGTTTACCGGGCATTTGTTCGTCACATAGTTTATATATTTTCCAATCGTTCATTTTTCCACTATTTGATTTATCCATTGACTGTATTTTATTGCTCGGCAAAGAACAGAATGCTGAATTGTGCGACGCAACGATGCTTAATAGTAGCACTACAGCCCGGTTCATAAAAAAATAGTACCCCCTTGTGGCTCATTTAGTTTTTTGCCTTATTAGTTTCACTTATTCTTGCGATTATCCAGTCAATTTTATCCATTACTTTACTCATCAGTAAATCAACAATTTGCTGCCTGTCCTCTTTTGTTATTTGCTGATGATATAATTTTTTCAGGAATGGCTGGTTGTTGTAGTTAACCAATGTAAAGCCATACCAGTATTTTTGAATTTCAAAATTTAGTTGGAGATACTCTCCATAATTTTCTGTACCTGCCTTTTTAAATCCATTCAAAGCGCAGGTGAATGAAACCATATGAACCTTTATTAACTGTTCTTCATCTTTCCAGAACTCTTCTAATTGTTCAAGGTTTACAATTGATTTGTTTGTGCTGCTCCAGGTGAACATTTTATCATGAAACGAATCATCAAACGACGACATCTTTTCGATAATCTCCTTGTAAAGCGGTTTTAAACCATCGGTGAAAAGATTTAATAAAATCGGATAGGTTGCAGGAGTTCTTATTTCGTCAGTCTCTATTCCTTTTAATTTTTCCTTTATTGCTTTGAGCCTTGCATCAATGGGATTTTGTTGTTCTTGTAGTTCTTTGTCCAGCTTCTGTTCTATTTCTTCAATACTCGGAAGCTCGCCTTTAATGTCTTCAGGCAACATGGCTCCAATTTTGTATTCCGCAATTCCAATCGGCTTATTGGTATCACGCAAGGCGTATTCTGCTACAATTTTATTTTTGGTTTTACAGAGTATAAGACCAATGGAAGATTCATCATACTGGCCTTTTAGTGTATCATCAGCTACACCGAGGTAAAGATTCATTTTACTTACAAACTCCGCTTCAAACTCACCAATCTTCAAATCATATGTTGCCAATTCAGTTATGTGTTGTTGAGTCATTCTAAACTCAAATTACTCAATCTATACAGATATTACGCAACATAATTTTAACACATCTCATTGTATCTTTCTTTATAGCTCAGACGTAACATTTATAAA
>JANNEK010000073.1:0-12072 GCA_031378605.1 Chitinophagaceae bacterium
AGCATTTTCCTTTTCGAGAATAGCTGCTATGATCGGTCCACTGCTCATAAAGGCTACCAATTCGCCATAAAAAGGCCGCTCCTTATGCACTTCATAAAACTGGCCTGCTTTTTCGGCACTGAGTTTTGTCAGTTTTAACGACACTACTTTAAAACCCGACTTAATTATCTTATCCAGGATTGCCCCTGCATGTCCATTTTTCATGGCATCCGGTTTAATCATTGTAAACGTACGGTTACTTATCATTTAATTTAAATTTTGGCTGCAAAAGTAAGGAGTTTATCGATTATTATCAGACGCTTTGTACGAGGAGACCCGATAATCAGTTTGTTTAAGTTTACCCGAACCATTCATCTTATAAAATAGCTATTTAGGCCCGAAATCACCATTGGGGTTTTTCTATATATTCCTTTTGGCATTTGCCCTTTATTTCCGCAACTTTGCACACATTTTAATGAAAGCAATAAAAGAACTATTTCCGTTACTTACAACACCCCGAACGGTGGTGATTACTGCGCACCAAAAGCCTGATGCCGATGCCATGGGTTCTTCGCTGGCACTTTATCATTTACTGAAACAATTGGAACATGAGGTAACCGTTGTTTCACCCACCAATTGGGCGGGATGGCTTAACTGGATGCCAGGGATTGAAACGGTAATTGACTTTGAATTGAATCGGGAGAAAGTGGCTCTTATTTTAAAGGAAGCTGACTTGCTCTTTTGCCTGGATTTCAACATTTTTCATCGAACAAAAAATCTTGCGCCTTTATTGGCAGAAGCAACATGTACTAAAATATTAATCGACCATCATCAAGAGCCCGATTCTGCAAATTTTGATTATGGTATCAGCAATACGGGTAAAAGCTCGACTGCTGAAATGATTTATGATTTTATCGTTGGATCTGGTAATGAAGAAAAGATCGATTTGAAAATAGCTGAATGCCTTTATGCAGGCGTTATGGCGGATACCGGATCGTTTCGTTTTCCTTCAGCTTCTGCAAGCGTACATAGAATGGTAGCTGTACTCAAAGACAAAGGGCTTCAACACACCCGTGTTCATGAGAATATTTATGACAATTTCCTTGAAAACAGAATGCGCTTTATAGGATATATATTAATGAACCGGATGGATATTTCGTATGAATACAATTCGGCCCTTATAACCATTTCTAAAAAAGATTTACAACGATTTCAAATTAGAACGGGTGATACCGAGGGACTGGTGAATTATCCGTTGAGTATCCAGGGTATAAAGATGGCTGCTCTTGTTATTGATCGGGATGAGGAACGCAAATGGAGTTTTAGAAGTAAAGGAGATTTTGATGTAAACACTTTTGCCCGGAAACATTTTGAAGGCGGTGGGCATTTCAATGCTTCCGGCGGAAGAAGCAGCGATTCTCTTGAAGTTACCGCACAACATTTTATTAACGTTATAAAAGAATACACTTCACAATTACAATAATATACAATGAAAAAAACAACAATTGGTATTTTAAGTGCAATAGTTATGTTGTCGATTGCAGCTTGCAATGGCGGAGCTACGTTTAAAAGAACAAAAAGTGGAATGATGTACAAGATCATGTCTGACGGCAAAAACCCTATTGCAAAAACAGGTCAGATTCTTAAATTCGATTTCACACAAAAAGTGCGCGACTCTATATTAGGATCATCAGTACTTAATGGTCCGGTATATGTGCCCGTAGATAGTGTGACGACTTCAGACTACAACCCAAATGAAATCTTTGGATTGTTAAGAAAAGGTGATAGTGCTGTAGTAATTTTTGAGGCAGATACCTTACGTAAAAAGCAGGGCGGGTTACCTCCATTTCTTAAGGCAAAGGATAAGATCTATCTTACTTTTAAAGTATTGGAAGTTTTTGTTACACAGGAAGCAGCTAGTAAGGATCGTGAACTTTCTATGCAGGAGTTTATGAAAAAACAAGAAGTTTTATCGGAATCACAAAAAATAAAAGATGTACAAATCTTAAAAGATTATGTAAAATCAAAAGGTATCAGTGTAGTATCAGCGCCAAAAGGCACATTGGTTGAAATTACAACTGCTGGAACCGGGGCTTCCTGCGATTCTGGTAAATTTCTATCAGTAATGTATACCGGAAAAACAATCGCCGGTACTGTATTTGATTCAAATATTGATCCGCAATTTGGACATGCCGGAGAGCCTTATGTGTTTCAGGTTGCAGCACGTGGCGCGATTGAAGGTTGGAGTGATGGATTAAGCTTGTTTAAAAAAGGAGGCAAGGGCCGTTTGTATATTCCTTCTTCGCTGGCATGGGGAAAAATGGGCAGTGGAGAAAAAATTAAACCAGATGATAATGTAATCTTTGATGTGGAAGTAGTAGATGTTTCTGATACCAGGCCCGCACCGCCCGCACCACCAGCAATAAAGGATACAGTAAGTAAAAAGAAATAATTATCGGTACTGATAAAATTAGTTGCGCTAACTACTTTTGAAAGTCAACGAAAAAATTTATCCCATAAAGCCAGGGGCGCAAACAGTATTTTATGAATGCAGTTTGTGTACGTTAAGGCTTTGTGGGATTTTTTTTTACTTTCGATAAAGGATAAATCAATTGCCGGTGCTACTATTATTCTAATATCAAATCAAAATCATCAATTCGATTCAGGAAGAATGATATTCATCGATCAATTTTATGGTTTCCATTGCTTCTTTTACATCATGCACCCGAAGAATAGACGCACCATTTAACAACCCAATGGAGTTTAGAACTGTTGTTCCATTTAATGCTTCCGCCGCAGTTACACCAAGCGTTTTATAAATGGTTGATTTACGCGAAACGCCTAAAAGGATTGGCTTTTGTAAAATTTCAAGAGCTGGTAAATTTTTCAATAACTGAAAATTATGTGCAATGGATTTACTAAAACCAAATCCGGGATCTATAATCAGATCAAGGATACCGGCCCTGCTGCATTGTTCTATTTTTTGAATAAAGAAATCCAATACCTCCAATACTATGTTTTCATATTTTACTACCTGGTGAAAAGTTTCGGGGGTTCCTTTTAAATGCATACATACAAAGGGAACTTTAAGGCTCGAAACAATATCTATCATTTGCTGATCGAAGTTGCCGGCACTTATATCGTTAACAATGGAAGCTCCTGCCATTACTGCTTCTTTCGCAACTCTTGAAAAATACGTATCAACTGAAAGAATAGCCTCGGGAAAATTTTGTTGAATCGATTGAACTCCCGGAATTAATCTTCTCAACTCTTCTTCTTCATCAATGCGTTTGCTTAATGGCCGGGTACTTTGTGCGCCAATATCCAATAGTGTTGCGCCCTCCTTTACCATTTTTTCTGCTTGTTTTAGAATGGCTGCTTCTGTTTCAAAGCGGCTTCCTTCATAAAACGAATCGGGTGTATTATTAATAATCCCCATTACAATGGGTTTATCCACAACCAGCAATCTCCCTTTGCAATTCAACGTAAACATTGGCCGCTTATCTTTATTTTTGAATGATAAAATTGAGGATTTATTTTCAATAGTTTTGAAAGGATGAATTCTTTATTAAATAAAATGACCAATCAACCAGCACCCATCTTCATGAACCAAACTAAAGAGCAATACGACCAGGCTGTAGAAGCGTGCAAAGATATTTTTTTGAAGAAGGCAAGCGATTATGGAACTTCCTGGAGAGTATTGCGCATTATTTCCATTGTTGATCAGATTTTCATTAAGGCACAGCGAATTCGTACTATTCAACAGAAAGGGGAGCAAAAGGTTGATGATGATGTTACCAGTGAATTTAAAGGTATCGTAAATTATGGGGTTATTGGATTGATCCAACTTGATTTGCAAACAGAAACCGTTGAGGACCTTCCAGCCCAACAGGTGCGTGCGCTTTTTGAAAATAAAATAGTACTTGCCAGGAAATTAATGCTCGATAAAAATCATGACTATGGAGAAGCCTGGCGCGAAATGAGCCAGGAGAGTTTTGTGGATCTTATTCTCATGAAGCTTCTACGAATTAAACAAATTTTATCAAACGAAGGTAAAACGCAAATCAGCGAAGGTATTGATGCTAACTTTACTGATATTATTAATTATTCACTATTCGCGATGATATTGATCGAAGAAGGAAAGCATAAAGGATAGAAATAGGAACTAAAGAAAGAAGATAGAGGAAAGCAACTAAAGAACGCAAAAAATAGCCACTGCACTTCGAGTAGTTATTCTGGTTTTATGCTTTTAAATTTTTATCTGTTGATGCCTGAATTCTGTATTGTGTATTCTGAATTCTGTATTCTGTATTCTGTATTCTGTATTTTGTATTCCGTATCCCATATTCTGTATTCCGTATTTTGTATTCCGTATTTTTCTCTCACTCATTAAACCTATAATTATTTCGCATGAAGATTTTAATTAACATAGCCCGAATAATCGTTGGCGTATTGTTTATATTTTCTGGTTTGGTAAAAGCCAATGATCCTCTTGGATTGAGTTATAAAATGCAGGAATTTTTTGAATTGTGGGGGATGCATGCACTTAATAGTTATACATTAACTTTTTCGGTGGCGATGATTGCCTTCGAAATAATCGCAGGTGTTGCTATATTGGTTGGATGGAAAATGAATCTTTTTAGCTGGTTGTTATTGTTGCTGATTTTATTTTTTACTTTTCTTACAGGTTATGCAGTGATTACCGGAAAACCAAAAGAATGTGGTTGCTTTGGAGATTGCATTCCATTAACCGCATTGCAATCCTTTGAAAAAGATCTTTTACTCCTTGCCCTGATTCTTTTTCTTTTCTTTTTCAGGAAAAAAATTCAACCCTTGTTTAAAACGGTATCTAATGTGATAGTACTATTTTTTGCAACCGTTTTTTCATTTTCATTTATGTGGTATACACTGTTGCATTTACCGATAGTTGATTGCCTGCCTTATAAAGTAGGAAAAAACATTTTGGGCGAAATGAAAGTAAAAGAAGGACAAAAAAAAGATAGTACTGTAATCACATTTGTGTATACAAAGGCAGGGAAAGAAATCGAGTTTACAGCCGACCAGTTTCCTGCTGATTATAACGATTCAATTTATACTTTTGTAAAAAGATATGATAAAGTAATCCGTGAAGGAAATGCACTACCTGCCATAAAAGATTTTACACTTACTGATTCCCGTGGAAAACCTGCTACCGAAACCATACTAAGTGCAGAGGGTTATAAATTGATGCTTTTTTTACGCAACGATTATCAAAAAGGGGATTGGATGACGATCGGCGAAATAATAGCCACAGAATCTGCCAAAAAAGGTATCCCTTCCATTTTAGTTACAAGTATTTCACTTGAAGAATTATACAAAGAACCGCCTTCGTTATTTTATCACATGAATCCTTTTACCTGTGATGCAACAGCTATAAAAACAGCCGCCCGTTCTAACCCAACTCTTTATTTACTCAATAGAGATACTATTGTGAAAAAATGGGCAATGGCCGATTTTAATATTGCTTTAAAAGAAATGCGGGCGATTAATCAATAGGTTCTCGTAAAAGCAGCTATGGTAAAATACATTATAAAACGTTTTTTTTACGGAATGCTGGTTTTAATTGGCGTAGTAGTAGTGGTATTTTTTTTATTCCAGGGCTTTGGCGATCCTGCCCGCCTGGTGATGGGGCAGCGAGCTGATGCCGCTACACAGGAAAATATTCGAAAAGAACTTTACCTCGATCAACCGCGATGGAAACAATTTTTTTTATATCTGAATGATGTTTCCCCGATAGCTATTCATTCAAGCGATGAAATTCAACAAAAAGAATTAAAAGGTTTATTTATTGGTGGGCAAACAAAATTTGCTATTAAAATTCCTTACCTGAGAAGATCCTATCAGTCCAAAAAGCAAGTTGGAATTATCTTAATGGATGCACTTCCTGGTACAATGCTTCTGGCATTTGCCGCAATCATAATTGCCTGCTTATTAGGTATTCCGCTTGGCGTTGTTGCCGCAGTAAAAAAAGATACCTGGATGGATACCTCCGCAGTTATTACCAGTATACTTGGAATTTCTGCACCTTCTTTTTTTATGGGAATAATTATTGCGTATACATTTGGATATCTATTAAATGATTATACTGGCTTACACATGACCGGTAGTTTATTCGAAACAGATGCCTTTGAAGGCAGGCAACTTCAATTATCAAATCTAGTATTGCCGGCTATTACATTAGGGATTCGCCCGATGGCCATCATCACCCAGCTTACCCGTAGCGCAATGCTGGATGTTTTAAATCAGGATTATATTCGTACGGCGTATGCAAAAGGTTTGAGTAACCGTACCGTGGTATGGAAACACGCATTGCGCAATGCCCTGAATCCTGTTATTACAGCAATAACCGGTTGGTTTGCTGAATTACTAGCGGGTGCTTTTTTTGTTGAATATATTTTTGGCTGGAAAGGTATCGGAAAAATCACTGTTGATGCGCTTGAAAAATTAGACTTCCCGGTTGTAATGGGTTCGGTATTGATATCATCACTGTTCTTTATACTGGTGAATGTGCTGGCGGATATATTGTATGGTTTGGCAGATCCGCGAGTACGGTTAGAATAAGCAGAAGCTATAAGCTTCATTCAACAATAAACCTTTAATGATAATCAGCCAATGAATATGAATGCTATGCTGAATGCTGTTCTGTATTCGCTATCTTTCTGATTCATATCAGTTGGGTTTATCCAAATAATATTGTATAATATTGAATATATGAAAAAGCATTACTTAATAGCTATTCCACTAACAATGATCGCGGCCTGCTCCTCCAAACTAAATCCCCAAAAAGAATTTAATCACTCATTGTTCAAGGCTTATGATCATACTGCAGAAAATCTATTTTCACGAAATATAGAAGGACCCGCTGTTGATAATAATGGACGATTGTTTGTTGTAAACTATCAGCAGGATGGAACGATAGGGTTGGTAAATTCGGATGGCAGCGTTGAATTGTTTGTAACCTTGCCCGGCAAAAGTATTGGCAACAGTATTCAGTTCAATAGCGCCGGGAATATGCTGATAGCTGATTTCGCAGCCCACAATATTTTAGAAGTAAATAGTTCTACCAAAGAAGTGAGTGTATATTGCCACGATGATCTTTTTAATCAGCCTAATGATATTTGTATAAATAAAAAAGGTATTATTTTTGCATCTGATCCAAATTGGCAAAAACAAACAGGGCAAATTTGGAGGATAGGATTGGATCGAAAAGCTTTTTTGTTGAAAGGAGATATGGGAACCACCAATGGAATTTGCTTAAGCCCCGATGGAAAAATATTATACGTAAATGAAAGTGTGCAACGCCGGATCTGGGCATTTGATGTTGATGAAAAAGGGAATATAAGTAACCAGCGTATTTTTGCCGTTTTTACTGATTTTGGTTTCGATGGAATGAAATGTGATGTAAGGGGAAATTTATATGTGGCTCGTTATGGCAAAGGAACAATTGTGGTTATGAATCCCCAGGGAAAACAAGTTCAGGAAATAACCTTAAAGGGAAAGGATGTAAGTAACCTTACTTTTGGAGGAAAAGATTACCGAACCTGCTTTGTTACCCTGCAGGATCGAAAAGGAATGGAAAAATTCAGGGCAGATGTGCCAGGTAAGTAACAGCTAGCACTAAACGAATTAATACCTTATTCTAAATAAAATAAAACAGGATCGATTGAACTCCTTCGTCAATAAGAAATTAGTTGTTGGCTTGTTGCTTTGCGTTAATTTTTATTCTTTTTCACAAAACAACCTGCCCACCTGCGGCTGGTCACTTCCATCCACTGAGTTATCGGCAGTAACGAAGCAGTATGCTGCCGATAAAAAATTGCAACAACTTATTCAGCGTTTACAGGTAAACGATACAGATACGTTATATACATTACCCATCGTAGTACACGTAATTCATACCGGTGGGGCAATCGGATCACCCGATAATCCATCCGATGCACAAATAAATGCAATGATACAGGTACTCAACAATTCCTGGCGGAAATTGGGTGCTCCATACGGTGGCGCAGATATGAAAATACAATTTCAATTAGCAGTTCGCGCTCCTGGTTGCGGAAATACAACAGGAATTAACCGGATAAACGGAAGTAGCGTCACAAACTATGTTTCAGGGGGAATCGGGATTGATGGATTTATTGGAAGCGCAGATCAGCGCCTGGTTAAAAATTTAAGCAGGTGGTCAAATGCAGATTACATTAATATTTGGATTGTAAATAAAATTAATGGTTCAAGTACGAATATCGGTGGATATGCCTATTTCGCACAATACAGCGATGCCGAATTGGATGGAATTGTTATGAATGCCTTATATGTGAATGGAAGTAACAAAACGATAGCACACGAAATGGGGCATGTATTTGAATTGTATCACACTTTTTATGATGACGCTTTCGAAACCAATTGCCCGCGGATAGATTCCTGTAATTTTTATAGCGACCGTGTTTGTGACACCGAAGGAAGTAAAATAGAATTTTCGTGTACTAATACCATTAATAGCTGTACAGGCGCAGGCTATACCATCGCTGATGCTATAAATAATTATACTGTATTGAATAATTACATGAATTATACAAACTGCGCCTGGATGTTTACTCTTGGTCAAAAACAGCGCGTACGAGCTGCATTATTGACTTTTCGTCCGGGCCTTATAAATTCTGGTGGGCTGATCAATATACCTGGCCTTACTCCGGCGATTGCTTGTATTCCAACAGCAACTTTTGGGTTATCGCCTTTTTTTGGAGTTGAACGGGTTGAATTTAATACCATTAATGTATACTCGAATTCCAGCGAAGGAGATCGTTCAATGTATATTGACAGAACCTGTAATCAACAAACTACTGTGGCTAAAGGACAGACTTATCCGTTAAAAGTAGTTGGCAGTTATGGAAATTATCATTCCATCAAAGTATTTATCGATTATAATAATGATGGAGACTTTGCAGATATCGGGGAATTGATACTTACTGATTACAAAGATACGGCCCTCGTGAATATAACAATTCCTGCAAGTGGAGTACAAACTGGTATTCCCTTACGGTTACGGATAATTGCAGATAATCCTGCGCCGGGATTTCCGACATATCCAACAGCTTGTCAATTAAATGGTACAATTTCGGAGGGAGCAGGACAGGTGGAGGATTTCTCGGTTATAATTACTAACGCTTCAATACAATCAGTAGGAACGGGTGCATGGAATAATCCAGCAATATGGAATTGTAATTGTATTCCTACGGCCCTCGATCAGGTTACCATTAAAGCTGGTCATACAATAACTATTACACAAGCAATGGGATTGGTAGAATGTACCCGTTTAACTATTGAGACTGGAGGAAATTTTACGCTGAATACCAATGCAACCTTCAGGCAACGTAATTAATTGAATTGCGATTAAAGAATTACTACTTCGTTGATGGTCTTTTCGCCTAACGCTTCATTTACCCGTTGAATAATACTTTCTTTTTGAAAAAGCAATTCCTGTTTGAGCGGAGCCATATGGGTGGTAATATAGAGACTGGTACCATGAATTTGAATTTTTTCTGTGTAGCGGGCAATTGTTTTACCCATTATTTTTTCCCAGGCTTCCTCAATTTGTAATGCCTGTACTGAACCTTTCAACCGGCTTTTATTTAAAAATTGTTTTAAGGCATCCCCCATGGAGTACTCACTCATGCAGTAAAGATAATTATAAAATAAACTGAATTTCAAATCAAAAAGAAAACGACATCTACCATCATTGACAAAAGTACTTTTTTCAAGTATCATCGATCAGCAATTATTCATGTATAAATCAACAATGTTTATAATTCAAGCATTTGATAGCTTATCGATAGTCTGTCAAAATGTTGCTTAATCCGATCAGGATGTGTATCTGTAATAAAAACCTGGCCGTTATTCTGATCACAT
Source organism: Chitinophagaceae bacterium (assembly GCA_031378605.1). Taxonomy (GTDB): domain Bacteria; phylum Bacteroidota; class Bacteroidia; order Chitinophagales; family Chitinophagaceae; genus Endoryza. Next base: position 9,922 of record JANNEK010000073.1, read on the forward strand.
ACCCGAATAAGTAAATTTTGCATCCGGCCTTCATCCAGTTTTTCAAATACATCATCCAGTAACAATAAGGGTGCAAATCCATTCGACAATTTTAGCAGCTCAAATTCAGATAGTTTAAGCGCAAACAATAAACTCTTTCGCTGCCCCTGAGATGCCCTGCCTTTAAAAGATTGATTGTTGAGTAAAATTTCTAACTCATCTTTATGTATCCCGGCGTTTGTTCGTTGTGTTATCCGATCCTTATCGCGGTATTGAGAAAGCAATTGGTCGAAAGAAGTTTGAAACAATTGGCTACTATAATTCAATTCCAATAAATCATTGGTTCCTGCAATTTGCGCATAGGCTTCCTTTATCATTGGCAAAAGTTGTAAAAGATATTTTTTCCGGAATGAAAAAATATAATTTCCTTTTGTCACCAGTTGCTTATCATAAGCATCCATTAACTGCGCATCGGCACTTTTGTTTTCTGCCAATAACTTTAGGTAGCCATTTCTTTGTTGAAGAATTTTACTATAATCAATTAAGTGCTGAAGGTAACTGGCATCCAATTGTGAAAATAATGCATCCATATACCTTCTTCTTTCTTCACTTCCATTTGTAATAATTTGAACATCATCAGGGGTAATTATTACAGCCGGGTATCGCCCCACATGTTGAGCTAACCTTGAATAAGGCATATCGTTTACCAGGAATTCTTTTTTTCCGGTTTCCCGTAAAATGCAAACAAGTTTGGCTGCTTCTGCATTCAATTCAAAATTACCCTCTATTCTAAATCCTATCGAACCCTCGTGTGCATTCAACGCATCCAATTTTGTAAAATAACTTTTAGTGAAGCACAGATAATAAATTGCATCCAGCAAATTTGTTTTTCCGATACCATTTTTTCCGCATATACCAATCAATCGCTCCTTAAATTGAAAGGTTTGCTGTATATAATTTTTAAACTGGAAAACAGTAAGAGAATTCAACTGTAGCATTCAATGCAAGATAATCGAAGTTGAGTACACATTAATTGGCGTACAATTATCAGGATAAACCCTGCGGCGTATTACAAAAAAAACGGTTCCAAACAAGGAAGAGGATGGCGATAAACATATTGATTGATTTAAAGAATAAGTGTGTTAACAATCACAAGAAAACCAAAAATTCGAGGTGAGGAAATCCTATTTCTTAATTGGGTTTTACCCCTTATCTTTGCCACCTCAAAAAATAACGCAGTGGCCACACGTTTTTCTAAAGAAACTTACCTGTACTGGTACGAATTAATGTACCTGATTCGCCAATTTGAATTGATGGCGGAGGAAAAGTATAAAATGGAAGGAAAAATTCGAGGCTTTTTTCATGCATATATCGGGCAAGAGGCAATCGCGGCTGGTTGTATGACTGCCACCCGGGGAGCTGACCCTTATGTAACTGCTTACAGAGACCATGGACTTGCTTTAGCGAAAGGAATGAATCCGAACGCATGTATGGCTGAATTGTATGGTAAGGCTACCGGTTGTGCAAAAGGTAAGGGTGGAAGCATGCATTTTTTTGGAAAAGATGTTGCTTTTTTTGGAGGGCATGGAATAGTAGGTGCACAAATTGGTACCGGTGCCGGATTGGCTTTTGCAGAAAAGTATAAAGGAACAGATAATGTTTGCCTTACTTTTTTTGGGGATGGTGCTGCCCGCCAGGGTATGCTTCATGAGGTTTTTAATATTGCAATGACCTGGAAGATTCCTGTAATTTTTATTTGTGAAAATAATAATTATGCGATGGGAACTTCTGTTGAAAGAACAAGTAATGTAGTAGATATTTATAAATTGGCAGATGCTTACGAAATGCCATCCGATTCGGTGGATGGTATGAGTGCTGAAGCCGTTCATGATGCAGTTACACGGGCTGTGAAAAGAGCAAGAGAAGGAGGTGGCCCAACTTTATTAGAATTAAAAACATACCGATATAAAGGACATTCAATTTCTGATCCTCAAAAATATCGTACAAAAGAAGAAGTGGAAGAGTACAAAGGCCGCGACCCTATTCAGCAAATATTAAGTACTATCCTAAAAAATAAATTTGCAACGCAGGAACAGATAGATTTAATAAATACGCGGGTAAACGATACCGTGACAGAATCTGTAAAATTTGCAGAAGAAAGTCCATGGCCTG
>JANNEK010000209.1:0-18366 GCA_031378605.1 Chitinophagaceae bacterium
ATTTATCAACAATTAACTGGCCGATGGCTGATGTGGCAGATCAGTGGATATCGGCCGTTCATTCTCCTTCTCAATTCTTTCCCGTTCTTCTGCCATTGCTTTCAAAGAATGAATACTGGCGTTCAATTCATAACCAATTAATAAAACAAGTGAGTTGATAAAGATTACGATCATAAATACAATTACAGTTCCAATGGATCCATAAAGTGCATTGTATTTTCCAAAGTTGTTTACAAAAATAGAAAAACCTAATGTGGCAATCACACTTAACACAGCTCCAAGAATTGAACCAGGAGAAATTAAACGCCACCGCTTGGTAACTGCCGGCGCGTATTTATAAATGAAAGCAAACGTAAAAAAAATCAATCCTAAAATAAATACCCATCGAAAGGTGCTAAAGAATTGGACCAGAAAATTATTTTTTAAACCGAGCCATGAAATAACCGTTCCCTGCATAATCAGTAAAATGATACAGCCCAATAATAATCCCATAATAAGAAAGGTTAACTTAATGGCCATCCAGCGGTTCTCCAGCCCCGTGCGTTTAGAAAAGCCAATAGAACTTTTGTTAAAAGACCGCATTAAACCCATCATACCATTGGAAGCAAAGAAAATTAATAGTAAAAAGCCAAAAGACAACAACCCAATCTTTCCTTCCTTAAAAAAACTATCCACAAAAATGATCAGGTTCTTATTGTGGATATTAGCAGGAATTATATCGGTAATAAGTGTATGAAGTTGCGTTTTGATGGTTTGAGTTGGAACAAAAGGAAGATTAGGGATCAACGTAAATAAAAAAAGACAGGTAGGAGGTATGGCCATTATAAAATTGTAGGCAATAGCTGCGGCCCGCTCATTCAACCCTTCTTTTTTAATCTCATCCCAAAAAAAGCTGATCACATCGTAGAGGGGAACACCAGCAAAACCTGGCAACATAATTTTTTTGGTTTTGTCCGTAATAAAACGAACCGGCGGAAGATTTAATAATATGCGTTCTAATTTTATCATGCTTATGACCCTGTATCTTCTTTAGCCGCTTTAATTTTTTGTTGCTTATCCAATGCCTGTTGAAATTCCCGTGCATTTTTTAAATGCTCCTCATAGGTCTCACTAAAAACATGCCGGCCGGAAAAGTCACTTTTGGCAACAAAGTATAAATAATTTGTAGCAGGAGAATTCAATACCGCATCAATCGTTTCAAGTGAAGGTGTACATATTGGACCTGGAGGCAGACCGGCATTTCGATAGGTATTATAGGGAGATTCCACGGTGAGATGCTTTTCATAAATCCTTTTTAAGCCAAAATTTCTCAACGCAAATTTCACGGTTGGGTCTGCCTGTAAGCGCATTCCTTTTTTATACCTATTGATATATACACTCGCCATGTTTCCTTTTTCTTCTTTAGCTCTGGTTTCCTCTTCAACAATCGAGGCAAGGATATAAACGGCCGTTGGAGTTAATTCATGAACGGTTGCAAGTTGAATACGCTCTTTGGTCCATACCGAAGCAGACTCTGCAAATAACTTCTTAAATACTATTGAAGGGGTTGAGTTCCAGAAAAGTTGATAGGTATTTGGGAAAATTCCCGTCATTACTGTATTGCTATCGAGTTCATAGGGTTTCAATGAATCGGTATTGTTCAAAAAATGAATGATGTCTGTCGAATCACATTCAAATCGTTTACCAATAAACGCAGCGAGGTCTTCTTTTGTTCTCAGTTTTATAATTACTAAATTAAGTGGAGTTTGTTTTCCATTTTTTAGCAGGCGGGCAATATCCAAAAGACTCATTCCTTTTGTAATTTCATACCTGCCTGCTTTAATTTTTTCCTGCAACTCCATTCGGTTGGCTAAAAAATTAAAAGCAGTTTCATTATTGATGAATTGACTGTCTTTTAATGTTTGCAGTACCTCTCCATAGGATGCCTTGTTTGTTTGAATAAACAAGTATTTCGATTTTTCTGGGAACTGAGTCGTTCCGCTAAAAAATAACCATCCGAAATAAGATACTACTGTTGCAAGGATGATTAACGAACCAATAATTATTTTTCGCTTCATATCTGGATTATTCTTTCGTAAAGTAAATAAAAAACCCTGCCTAAAACAGCAGGGTTCATTATTTATCTAAAGGAATTAAAATAAAATTATTTACCAGGTATAGTTGGATTCACAGGTGCAGGATTAACGGGCGCTGTTTGTGATGAATTTCCTGGTCTTGCTCCCTCGCCTCTGGTTTGAATAGTTGTAGATTTTGGAATGAAAACCGCAGAAAAAACACATAACATAGCTATCAAAAAAGCAAGAACCCATGTACCTTTCTCCAATACATCGGTTGTTTGTTTAACGCCCATAAACTGCGTATTAAAACCAGCTATATTTCCTGCAAGTCCGCCACCTTTTGGATTTTGTACCAAAATAAAAAAAGCCATACCCACGCACGCAAGAATAATTAGAATCAGAAAGAAGATCATCATAAAACTAGGCGTTTAATTGTTCAATTTTGGATGCAAAATAATGGCTTTTAGCGGGATTAAGCAAACTTAATTTGCGGTAAATGGCAACGGCGCGGCCAGTTTTGCCTTGCTTGATCCAAACCTCCGCCATAGCTTCTGTTTCTACGTCGCTGGTTTCAATAGATTCTTCTGCTATCCTTATAATCGAATCATCATTGGCAACATCATTGACTGGAATCGCAGCAACCTTTTTCATCGTTCGCAGCCATTCTGTAAAGCTTTTAAGTTGTTTTCCAAGTTTATCGTTGCCGAGTTCCCCAGCTCTCAATTTTATTCCTTGAGAAGCAAAATAATCTACAGTATGGTAGGATTGAAAGACCAGTTCATTTCCTGACGTTGACTCAGAAGCAACAGCCATTTTTTCCATCGGTTTTTCTTCGCTTAATTCAATTACTTCATTAGCTATTGGAGAATCGGTAAAAATTCTCAACGTTGCTTCCCCTGGTGCAGTCTCCGGGCTTATTTCTTCCAATGGAACATTCACTTGAACTGTTTCATCTGCGATAAAATTTTCTGTAGACTCTTTTGAAAGGACTTCAACATTCTTTGAATCAGTCCCAATTACCTCCTCGGCACCTGCCTCGCTGGTATGAACCGGATTGTTATTTTCTATTACAAGTTCCTGTTGATGCCCACCTGTTTGAATAGCCGCATCCGCATATTTAACTTCATTGTTAAAGTCAGTTGATTCCATTGTAGCTGTTGATGAAACTGTTTCTGGTGGCATAGAAACAATATCTTCGGATGGAACCATTTGATGAGACTCTTCATTCGTTAAACTATCTATTGTTTCCCCTTGAAGAAACCCATGAAGCCATAATGGGTTGTTAATATAGATAGCAGCCTTTGAAGCTTCTTTCTTATAATCAGAAAGTGCCATTTTTTTTTTCTTTGCTAATAATAAATGGCCAATAGAAGCGTACGGGGAACTATTGATAAAATCCTCCAATTGTTGTTCACTCAACTCTTGAAGGTTGTTTACATTGAAAATATTCTTAACAACTGTATTTACGGATGTTTGCATGTAACAGCTTACCAGTTCGAAAATATTCTATTGAAAATTTCATCTACCAGGTTTTGAATGATGGTAGGTGTCAGTTGAGCCTGCGCCTGATCAAGGCTAAGGTTAGCTGAAAAATCGAAGTTACGGGAAACAGGTGCGTCAAAATTCTTTTTTTCATCCAGGCGATTTTTAAAACTAACATTTACAGAAACAATAAGCCTGTTTGTTGATGCCTGTTGTTGCGAAACACCTGCAGTAGTTATTTCGTACCCCGTTATTTCACATTTAATATCATAATCTGCTTCGTCACCCTGTATTTGCGTTAGTCGTGTTTGATTATTTATTTTTTGCCGGAGTTTATCAGTTAATTGAGGACTTAATTGAGGGTTTACAATACGCGCTTTGTTTTCAATATATCTTACACGGGCTGTTTTTGCATTGGGATCGATGGACACATCTTTGAACCGGTAAATTTTGCAGGATGAAAGGATGGTTAAAAAAAGGAAGGAAAGAAAAATCAGAGGAAATGCACTGACACCAGGTATACCAGTGCAGTTTATGTTACTTCCTGTTACTTTATTATTTTTCATATTCATATCATTAACAAACATCATTCCTTAATATCATACTCCTTTAATTTTCTGTACAGGGTTCTTTCACTTATCCCTAAATCTGCTGCAGCATCTTTTCTTTTACTCTTATGTTTTTTTAAGGCTTTTAAGATTAATTCTTTTTCTACGTCCATAATATTCAGCGACTCTTCCACTTCTTCATGATGATGGATCGTTTCGTGTGGAATTACTACCGGCTGTGCATTGTTCATAGAAGGTTGCATTACAGCAGGCTGAAAATATTCCTGGGTTTTCAATTCTTTTAACTCATTTATAAAAGAAGGATTTTGGGCTGCAATATTTGGGTTCTGTAAAATTTCTAAAAACATTTTTTTTAATTCATTTACGTCTTTCTTCATATCAAAGAACAGCTTATAGAGAATTTCACGTTCATTGGAAAACTCATGTCCGTTGCTGTTATTATTTGCTAAAACAGGCAATCTGTTTGCACTGGTTTCTGGCAAAAACCGTTTAAGATCGCGGCCACTTATTTGCTTGTCAAGAGAAAGAACCGAAATCTGTTCTGCAATATTCTTCAATTCCCGAACATTTCCCGGCCAGGGATAATTAATTAACAGATTCTTTGCCTCCTCATCTAACTGAATTGGGGCAGCTTTGTATTTTTCAGCAAAGTCCACAGCAAATCTTCTGAATAAAAGTGGAATATCTTCTTTCCGGTCTCGTAAAGATGGAACCCGAATAGGTACCGTGCTTAACCTGTAATAAAGATCTTCCCGAAATTTTCCCTGTTGAGTACGTTCCAGTAAATCTCTATTCGTTGCTGCAGTAATACGCACATCCGTTTTTTGTACTTTAGAAGAACCAACACGAATAAACTCACCAGCTTCCAATACCCGTAATAATCTTGCCTGAGTACCTAAGGGCAGTTCTCCAATTTCATCTAAAAAGATAGTGCCGCCGTTTACCGTTTCAAAATATCCTTTGCGGGCATCTACTGCGCCTGTAAAGGAACCTTTTTCATGACCAAATAATTCCGAATCAATGGTGCCCTCCGGTATAGCCCCGCAGTTAACAGCAATAAACGGATTGTGTTTACGTGCCGACAGTGAATGTATGATTTGGGAAAACACTTCCTTACCTACACCACTTTCTCCATTAATCAACACCGTTAGATCCGTGTTTGCAACTTGCCCCGCTACCTGCAAAGCATAGTTAAGGGCCGGTGAACTACCAATAATTGCAAAACGGTTTTTTATCGATTGAATATCCATAGTTGTTCGTCAATGAATGTTTCTATTAGTTGTTTTTAATGGGTATAGATTGTTTATAACAACAAGCTGTTTCCTTCTGGCGGATGTCAAACGGCAACAATATTTCCCAGTAAAGTACCCTTTGTACATTTCGTTACAAGTACATCCACATAATCACTTTTTTTCAGGCCATTTTTTTCTTTTGGAAATACCACCACCTTATTCTGAGACGTTCTACCCATCCATTCGTCTTCGCTTTTCTTACTGTTTCCTTCAATTAAAACTTTAAATATTTTACCTAAATCAGCAATATTGCTTTCTTTGGAAAGCCTGTATTGCAAATCGACGATTTCCTGTAACCTTCTTTTTTTTACTTCCTCGGGAATATCATCCGTAAATCGTTTTTGTGCAAGTGTACCGGGCCGCTCACTATAAAAATACATATAGGCATAATCGTACTGACTATACTCCATTATATGCATTGTTTCCTGATGGTCCTCTTCTGTTTCGGTACAAAAGCCCGCAATAATATCGCCACTAATCCCGCAATCGGGTATAATTTCTTTGATACGTTTTACCTTGGCCATATACCACTCTCGTGTATACGTTCTGTTCATCATTTGTAAGATGCGGGTAGAACCACTTTGCACCGGAAGATGAATATATTTGCAAATATTTTCATACTTCACCATTGTGTGCAATACTTCATCGGTAATATCCTTCGGATGCGAAGTAGAAAAACGTATACGCAATTGCGGAGAAACCAGCGCAACCTTCTCTAATAATTTGGCAAAAGTTACGGACTCATCATTTTTTTCATCAGTAAAATAATAACTGTCTACGTTTTGGCCGAGCAGCGTTACCTCCCTATATCCCTTTTCAAATAAATCGTTGCATTCATTTATAATAGAAGAAGTGTCACGGCTCCGTTCTCTACCTCTTGTAAAAGGGACTAAACAAAAACTGCACATATTATTACAACCTCTCATGATACTTACAAATGCATTTACACCATTACTATTTAATCTTACGGGAGAAATATCAGCATAAGTTTCGTCCCTGCTTAATAATACATTTACAGCTTTTTGACCGGTGCCAGCTTCCAAAATTAAGGTAGGTAAGGTTCTATACGCGTCGGGACCAACCACCATATCTACGAGTTTTTCTTCTTCAAGTAATTTACCTTTTAGTCGTTCGGCCATGCACCCCAATACACCTACCAGCATTCCTGGTTTTTTTTGCTTAGCTAATTTGAATTCAGTGAGACGCTTGCGGATAGTTTGTTCGGCTTTTTCACGAATAGAACAGGTGTTTAATAAAACCAGATCAGCCTCATCTACCATTCGGGTTGCACCAAATCCATGTTGGTTGAGTATAGAAGCAACAATTTCGCTGTCACTAAAATTCATGGCACATCCATAACTTTCTATGTAAAACTTCTTCAAATAGATTTTAGGATCTCTTTCGAAAGGAGCATAAGCCTGTCCCTGCTTATCTTCATCGTGCGTTTTAGTATTCAACAGCTCCAGCATTTCACAATAAAATTTGGAAGGCAAAAATAGCTAAAAAGCGGAATACAATGACAGGTTGTCAGATTAAAGTCCTGAAAAAATTTATCTCTTTCCAGGTAAGTGGGCTATTATTCTAAACTAAGGCCCAGGATCAATTTGGCCAGTCGTTTAAGGTATTTGTTCGAAATCAAGAATCAGGAAATTATATTATTATGAGATGATCTTTAGGGGAAACGCTAAAAGATGCAGTTTACGGAAATTGGAATAGGAGGATGAAAGGATGTTTTTATGCTACATCATTTCTCCGGGCTCATGTTTTCTTAATTGAATCCTTTTAGCAAGCCAACTATCCCTTACCGGTAGTATCCAATTATCTATTAATTCTTTCTTATTGGAGGCAAGATTATTAAAGTATAAAGTATTTCCATCAATAAAATTATTATCCACTGAATATTGTACCTGCGCCAAGGGTAACAACTGTATTTTATCCTTTACTATAAAGGCAAGTAATTGACGGTCGAAAAGACTAACGCCAAACAACGCTTCTATTTGCTTTATCAGCCGAACCGAACTATCTGTACTGCATCCGCTTACTCCAGTAGCATGTTCATCGGCCATTAGTACAATAAACTGTCCGAAAAATAAATTGCCATATCCTTTAACGGGTATTCCGTGCGATTGCCAATTGGAAGTAAAATTATTGAGCAGGTCCTCTATTTGTAAGGCTTCTCCCAATCCAAAAAAACGATTGCTTTGATAAATCCACACCCTGGAGTCGGGCGCAAAATCTGTTGGTAACAATTCCTGGTAATTCCAATTCATCCGATAAAATTAAGGTGTATTTCAATACCTATTAATGATAAAAAGCAGTAAGTTTTTTGTTGTTTAAATTGAAACACGTTTTTTAACGAAGAAATTAAATTCAACGATCAAATTCCACTACGAATTGTAAGCGTTGTTAGAGATTTGCTTAAAACAGGGGCGATTTTAATCCTCCATTGATAATGCTACTAATTCTGCTATATCCAATACCTGCACCGCCTCCTTTTCTTTCGTCTTTACGCCATCTGTCATCATAGTATTGCAAAACGGACAGGAGGCTGCAATAATCGATGCCCCCGTGTCGAGTGCTTCATTAGTTCTTTCTAAATTAATTCGGGTGGTACCTTTTTCTTCCTCTTTAAACATTTGAGCCCCACCAGCTCCGCAACACAGTCCATTGCTCCGGCATCGTTTCATTTCTACTAATTCTGTATCTAAAAGTTCGAGTACTTTACGGGGTGCTTCATATATATTGTTGGCGCGGCCGAGGTAGCAGCTATCATGAAAGGTTATGCGCTTTCCTTTAAAACTGCCGCCTTCTTTAATTCTTATTTTACCTTCGTCAATCAATTGCTGCATCAGGGTAGTATGATGCATTACTTCATAATTACCTCCCAGATCTTTATATTCGTTTTTTAATGTATTAAAACAGTGCGGGCAGGTAGTTACTATTTTTTTTATTCCATAAGTATTTAGGAGTTGAATATTTTGATAGGCCATCATTTGAAACATAAATTCATTTCCGGCTCTTCGAACAGGGTCGCCGGTACACATTTCTTCCTTGCCTAAGATGGCAAATTTGATTGCTGCTTTTTCAAGTATTGCAGCGAATGCCTTTGTAATTTTCTGCGCACGCTGGTCAAAGCTTCCGGCGCAACCTACCCAAAATAATATTTCCGGGCTTTCACCTTTTGCAACCAATTCTGCCATTGAGGGAACGTTCATAATCTAAAATTTACATAACGGGTAACAAAAATATAAGAAGAACAAGAGAAAAGCCAACAATAAATAAGGCAACGGTAAGCCAACTTAATAATAAAGCAATTTTTGCATTATTATTTTTCGGATTCTTTTTTAACTCCCGAAAGCCCATTATGATTGAAATAATAGCTAATGGCAGTGAAAAAAGATTGACAAAAGGAATTAAGAGTCCTGCCAAAGCAATGATCCCAAGAATCAGTGCTGTTTTTCCATGATCTTTTACTTTTGGCTGATCCGTTGAAAAACGCTTTTTGTGTATTTTCCTTTGCAGGATCCGCAAAACAATTTTCTCTTTCCAATTTAAGGTAGAAACAGAATTATTATTCATTTTGTTTAAAGGACTGTGGCCAGGATCAACTGATCCTACCGAAAAAAATGGAAATGTAAATAAGCCAATTACTAAAATAAATTTTTGCACGTTGTAGTTTGATTTACTAAAATAAATAAAAGATATCAGGCCCCAGAACGCTTTTTAAAATAAATCGTTAATGGAAGGGTTTACGTAAATTTAGGTATAAATATTCTCGATAAATATGGCGGTTGATGATAAATGGTTTTTAATGAGAAATTATAATCTTTGGTCGCACCTTTCCGACGAAGAATATAATGAATTAAATGTTGTACACAATTATATTGAAGCTTCAAAAGGAGATTATGTTTATTTCGAGGCCTTTAATCATAACAAATTATACTTTATTAAAAATGGCTGTATACGGATAGGTTATATTGATGAGGAAGGAAACGAAGTGATAAAAGAAATCATACAAAAGGGCGAAATTTTTGGTCAGGTTACTTTAGAGCGCAATAATCTAAAAGGAGAATTTGCCCAGGCCTATAAATCGGATGTAAGTCTTTGTGCATTTACACTGGAAGATTTTCAGCAGCTTTTAGTAAAAAGACCTGAGCTTGCTTTTAAATACACCAAACAGGTAGGCGCCAAGCTTCGTGTTATTGAAAACAGGTTAGTTAATATTCTCAATAAAGATGTAAAGACCCGGCTTATACATTTTTTTGTTCAACAAGCGCAACCAGAAATTGGTCAAAATACAAATGATGGCTTTTGTATTCCTAATCATCTTACTCATGAAGATATTGCACACCTTATAGGATCCAGCAGACAAACTGTAACTACACTTATTAATGAATTGGCAACAGAAGGGCTTATTAGTTTTAACAGGCAGCAGATATGTTTCCCGAATGTTAAAAATATACAAAAAATGGCAAGTGTCATTTAAGTGACAGGCTCCTGATCGGCAGTTTTCTACTTTTAATTTGCAGTAAATAAAATGTTCTTGCAATAACAAAAATTGTTTAAAAGGATTTCAGTGTAACTGAATAATTCAGAAAAAAATAGTTTATGAAAAGTACTTTGATGTTGGTTTTACTCATTAGTTCCTTTTTTTTGCAGAGTGTTGCCCAGGATCAATCCCCTAACCGCATTAAGGAATATAATGTGGAAGGAGGTCTCGCCATACAGGGATACGATCCGGTTGCCTATATATTGCAGAATAAAGCCGTAAAAGGAACGAGAGATCTTGCTGTTTTTCACCAGGGGGTAACTTATTATTTTTCTTCGGTAGCAAATAAAGAAGAATTCAAAAAAAATCCTTCGCGCTTTGAACCGGAATACGGTGGCTGGTGTGCTTATGCCATGGGTGCAAAAGGGGAGAAAGTAAGTGTAGATCCTAAAACTTTTAAGATTGTAGGGGGCAAACTATTTCTTTTTTATAACAAGTATTTCAATAATACTTTAACTGACTGGAATAAAGATGAGGTGAATTTGAAACCTAAAGCTGATATGAGCTGGAAAAAATTCTACAAAGAATAAACAATTGCATTCTTTTTTTCTCTACATATTCTGCAACCATCTTAATTTAAAATAACTAAAAATGAAACCAATTCAAATTGCATTATGGATACTGCGTTTACTAGCCGCCGTAATAATGATTCAAACACTGTATTTTAAATTTACCGGCCACGAACAATCTGTGGCACTTTTTACCGAATTGGGAATGGAGCCATGGGGAAGAATCGGTACTGGTGTGTTTGAATTGATTGCTTCAATTTTAATTCTTTACCCGCGTACTACGGGCATTGGAGCCTTACTAGGACTTGGATTGATGTCGGGTGCAATTTTCTTTCATATTACTAAACTGGGACTTGACTTTGGAGGCGATTACGGATTGTTTATTTATGCTTTAATTGCTTTTATATGTTGCCTGTTATTAGTTATTTATAGTAAGAATCAAATTTTTAAATTTTTAAAAATTAAAACAGTATGAAACATACACTAACTATTTTTTTTATTGCTTTTTCTCTTCTTTCCTGTTCCAAAAAAACGGATACGCCAGTTACTCCTGTTGTAGATACTGAACCTGCTGGAACAGTAATTGCTACTGGCAGTTTTACAAGTGGGGTTCATACAACCAGTGGCACAGCTAAAGTTTTTGATGATAAAGGCACAAAAAAACTTCGACTTGAAAATTTTAAAACAGATAGCGGCCCTGATTTAAAAGTGTATTTATCCAAAGACAAAAATGCAACTGCATTTATAAATATCAGTAAGCTGCGATCAGCTACAGGCAATCAGAATTATGATATTTCCGGTATGCCCGATTTTGCGCAATATAAATATGTGTTGATCTGGTGTCAGCAATTTGGGGTGTTATTTGGGTCGGCTCAAATTCAATAATTATAAATAACTGCAATCTTTCTTATGATAAAATATATGATCTGCTTAGTTTTATTTCTTTTTAGTTTGATGCCTCTATGGGCTCAGAAAAATTCAGCGACAACTAATAATAGTAGTTTTTTCGATGTTACCGGAACAGTAGGTAGTTCGCAAGGAACATTTGCAGCTTCTTATGTATACAACTGGAAATTGGGTAAAAGAAATAAAATTGAAATTGGTATTGGGGGGCGATTTACTTCCTATTTCGGAACTAAAAAAGATTTTATATCTGCCGGCCCTGCAAAATATACCCGATCTTTTACAGCTCCTTTCCTGATTTTTTTTGCCGGGCAACAAGAAAAGAATTTTGATACACTCACTGTACAGCGGCCATTTACCAATTCAATCAATGCTACTATAAATTTGGGTTATTCTCTTAGTAAAAAATGGTATGCAGGTTTTAATATCGATGTTATTGGATTTACAGTTGGCCGAAAATCAAGCGGAATACTTACGGCAAACGGTATCACACAAACAGATCCTGCTTCAAAGGCTACTGCTTTTAATGTGTTGCTTACGGGTGATCATGACAGAGGGAGTTTGAATTCGGAATTTTTACTTCGGTATAAAATTGCACCCCGATGGAGCATAAAAGCTGTTTACCAATTTGTTTTTGTTGAATACGAAACACAAAGTATTAAGCAAACTTTTTTCGATGGACAATCAAACAACCGTTTCCGTAATAAAGCAAATACTATTGGATTAGGAGTATCCTATTTTCTTAACTAAAATATCTTTTATGAAAAACCACTTTTCCGTTTTAGCCTTATGTTGCCTGATTTTATTTTCATGCAAAAAAAACCTGACGCCTGACAAACCGAATGAACCCGATCTAATGCCCATTGATACTACGATCACTAAATTAGCATTCTCAGGAAGTTTTATAAAAGGGCCATGGGGTACTACTTCAGGAATTGCCAAAGTGATAATCACCAAGGGGAAATTACAATTGCGGTTAGATAGTTTTATGGTAAGCAGCGGCCCTGATTTAAAAGTATATATCTCTAAAGAATTACAACCGTTAAATTTTATACGTTTAGGGGATTTAAAGGGTTTAAGTGGAGACCAGCTATATGATATCCCGGGAAATCCAGATTTTATGGAATATCCATACGCGCTCATATATTGCGAAAAGTTTAACCATCTTTTTGGATCGGCACTTTTGATGAAATTATGAGAATTATTTTTTTTGCTTTTAGTTAATACCATTAACAAAAACAGGTCAGCGCTTTGTATGATTTAATGAAAAGCTTTTATGTTTAAAGGATTACTTTTTGCAATGGTGTTATTGACGGGGCATAATGCACCAACATATATCCCTACTGACAATAGTTCTTCAATAAGGTTTAAAATAAAAAACCTGGGGGTATCCGTTAATGGTTCATTAAAGGGAATAAAAGGTAATATTCAATTCGACCCAAATAACCTTTTAGCCTGTGGTATAGATGTTACTGTGGATGCCCAAACCATAAATACAGGGAATGGGCTAAGGGATGATCATCTAAGAAAAGAAGAATATTTTGATGTCAAAAACCATCCGTCAATGCGATTCGTATCTACCAAGGTTACCGCCTCTACTAAACCAGGTACGCTGTTTCTATTTGGTAACTTAACTATTAAAGGAGTAACAAAAGCAATTTCGTTCCCCTTTACAGCAATAACACAGGGTAATGGTTTTGTTTTTAACGGAGAATTTATTATTAATCGCCGCGATTTTAATATTGGAGGTAAGAGTTTTACGATGGCAGATAAATTAACCGTATTGTTGAATGTTTTTGCCCTTAAAGGGTAGGTAGGAAAACAAGTGAACAAATTTTTAGTAGTAACGATTTGGTAATTGAAAAATAACATTATTTTGCAAGAATAAATTCCCTCAATGCAATTACAAAAAGCTGTCAATAATGTCTTTGTCCAACTTTCGGCTTCATTGGCCGATTTGTCTCAAGAAGAATACATACAGCCCAGCAAAACATTATTTAATAATACCATTGGCCAACATGTTCGTCATATTATCGAATTGTTTCAATGCCTGGAGAATGGATATGAAACGGGCACCGTAAATTATGAAAAACGTAAGCGGGATATGGTAATTGAGGGGAGCAAACAGACCGCATTGGAACTATTGCATAAAATTCATGAAAGCTTAGATCGCCAAAATAAAGAGTTGGTATTAGAAGCTACTTATGATGAGCATTCGGGGGAAACTATAAAACTAGCCACTAATTATTTTAGGGAAATTGCTTATAACCTTGAGCATACCATTCACCATATGGCGTTAATAAGAGTTGGAATTAATGAAATTTCTTCTATTCAATTACCAGCAGAGTTTGGAGTAGCAAGTTCTACCGTTAAGCATCGCAACCAATGTGCACAGTAACATTTATTCCCTCTAATGGAAAAGTATTTCTCAGTTCAAACAGAGATGAGAAGCAATGGCGCAAGGATGCTGTGAAGCCAACGGTTTATCATTATGATTCAGGAAAAATTTTATTTCCAAAAGATGCAGATGCAGGAGGAACCTGGATTGCCATCCATGAAAATGGAAATGCAGTTGTTTTTTTAAATGGGGGTCGCGATAAGCATACGCCACATCCTCCCTATCGTAAAAGCAGGGGATTAATATTAATCGACCTTATTGAAGGAGCCACACCCTATAATAGTTTCCTTGCCATTAAATTGGCAGGTATTGAACCTTTCACTGCTATAATATGGGATGATCAACATTTGTTTGAATGTAGATGGGATGGTATTCAGAAATATTCATTGCAGCTTGATGAAAAGCTTCCGCATATCTGGTCGTCAGTTACCTTGTACGATGAGATTGTTATTAAAAAAAGAAGGAATTGGTTTGATGTTTGGATCGAACAAAATAGTAAGCCCACCCAAAAAGAGATTCTTCATTTTCATCAATTTGGCGGAGAGGGAGATTGCCAGAACGATTTTCGTATGAACAGAGAAGGTAAAGTGTTTACGGTAAGTGTTACTTCATTAGCCATAAGCCAACAAAAAGCAACGATAAAATACCTCGATTTAAAGAATGACGATCAGTCGGAGGAATCCATCACATTTGAAAAAATAACGGCAAGTCGATAATGAATGTTGTACAACGCCTCTTTCACCGTCCTTTCTTCATAAAATTATTGAACTGGGAGTATTGGAGTTTTACAAGCGTATACGCATTGATCTATCCTGTTTGGATATTACTTGGGCTGAGGGCCAGATCTTTTTTCTTCTTCGCTGCGTCAAATCCTTCTATTAAAAACGGAGGCTTTCTTAATGAATCCAAAAAAGATATTGCACCATTGGTTCCACTAAATCTTCAGCCAAAAACTATTTTTTTTTCGATTCCTGCAAATGGAGATATTGTTATAAAGGAATTAAAAAAGAATGGCTTGCTTTTTCCATTAATTGGCAAACCGGATATCGGTGGCAGGGGAAGAGGAGTAAAAGCATTAAAAGACGAAGAGGATGTTCGTAAATATGTATCTAATTCTTATTTAGATTTTCATATTCAGGAATTCGTTTCCTTTAAAAAAGAAGTTGGCATTTTTTATTATCGGTATCCCGGTTCATCGAATGGAAAATTAAGCGGGATTGTTCAAAAAGAATTTTTAAGCGTAACAGGAGATGGAAAAAAAACAATACTAGAGTTGGTGATGCTCAACAAAAGGGCTATTATGTACAAAATGGGTCTTGAAAGAATGCATGGTGATTTCCTGCATACGATACTGCCTGCTGGTGAAAATAGAATTATTTCTCCTTATGGCAATCATGCCCGCGGCTCATTGTTTTTAGACGATACCCATCTTATTGATGAAGAACTTTCGGAAACAATTGACAATATCTGCCAGCAAATTCCAGGGTTTTATTTTGGACGTTTAGATATCCGTTATGATAACTGGGAAGATCTGAAGAAAGGGAAAAATTTTAGTATTATAGAAGTAAATGGGGCAGGGTCCGAACCCACCCATATCTATGATCCTTCTCATTCTCTATTTTTTGCCTGGAAAGAAATAATAAGGCACTGGATTATTTTGTGGCGCATCAGCAGAATGAATCATAAAATGGGGCACAAATACCTTACGTTTAATGAAGGCGTTCAAATGTTTAGAGAGGATAAGGAATACAGCCAAAAATTGGCCGCAATGCCAGAATAATTTTATCATTTTGTAAATCTTACTTAAAAAAGGCCTACCCGTTGGAACGATATAACGCCAAAGCATAAATTTTTAAGACCATTGTAAAACTGATAACAATACTCCATTCTCCCCGGCATTCTTTATCTTTCATCCTTTAATAGGAGTAACTTTTTTCATGAAGTTTGGTAAAATATTTATAACAGGCCTTTTTATAAGCTTTTTAGGAGCACTGCCTTTGGGTACGTTGAATATTGCAGCTATGCAGCTATCCATCAGCGATGGTATAGTTCCTGCTTTTTATTTTAGTGCCGGCGTTTTGTTGATTGAAATTATTTATGTACGTATTTCTCTGGTGGCAATGGATTGGGTGCGAAAGCAGGAAAAACTTTTTCGATGGTTGGAGTGGATTACATTATTAGTTATAGTTGCGCTCGCCATCTCAAGTTTTATTGCAGCTACTGACTCGAATATTAAAAAGAACGTTATTTTGTCGAATACGCTGCATCGGTTTTGGCTGGGGGTGTTAATGAGTGCTATTAATCCTGTACAAATACCATTCTGGTTTGGATGGAGTACCGTGTTGTTGTCGAAAAAAATTTTAATGCCCCGTAATAATCATTACAATATCTATATTTTCGGTATTGGATTTGGTACCTTATTGGGTCATTCACTTTTTATTTTGGGCGGACAACTAATTGTTGACAAACTCAATCGTAATCAAAGTCTGTTAAACTGGATAATCGGTGGAATATTTGCCCTAACAGCCGTGATCCAGTTTTGGAAAATGATCAGGCATAAGGATGCAAGTCACCAATTGAACAAACCACCCAATAGAAATATCCCTTAAAAGGTTATCTCTTTTTATTATTAAAGTGCTTGTTTGAGGTGATTTATTTCCGTTTCGATTTATCTATTAAAAAGATTGCCAAACGGATCGTTATTTTTTTAGATCAATGCGCTACCGATTATCTATATATGCTCGCTGCTTCCAAAGAACCTTTGTTACCTTCACCTAAATTTTGTTGGGTTTGAAACATCTCAAGGCATTAAATAAATATTTCTGGAAATATCGATGGCGATTGTTACTGGGCATACTCTTCATTGTTTTATCCAACTATTTCCGAATACTTGCACCACAACTAACCGGTTATGTTATCGACAATGTTCAATCGGAAGTATTTCAACAAAAAGACAGTCTAAGTTATCATCGATTGCAGGGGGATATGGATAAAAAAGGCCAGCGCTATGATGTGTTGGTAAAGCGCTTTATCGCTGCTTTGCAAATACGAAAAATGAGTTTTGGAAATAAAGTGCTGGTATGTGGTATTTCGTTAATGGTACTTGCTTTATTAGGTGGATTTTTTATGTTTCTGATGCGGCAAACAATAATTGTAATGAGCCGGCTTATCGAGTACGAACAAAAGAATGAAGTATTCAGGCATTATCTTAAGCTGGATACAAATTTTTATAAACAAAACAGTACTGGCGACTTAATGAACCGGATATCTGAAGATGTGGGGCGCGTTCGAATGTATACCGGCCCGGCACTCATGTATTTTATTAACCTTGCTGCAACGATTGGCTTCAGTGTTTATTTTATGTATAGCACCCAGCCATTGCTTACCATCTATGTTTTAGCCCCTTTGCCTTTATTGGCATTTACTGTTTATTTTGTAAATAATATTATTAATAAAAAAAGTGAGAAGATACAATCCCTGCTTTCTGATCTTACAACGAACGCACAGGAATCTTATTCCGGTATCCGTGTAATTAAATCATTTGTGCAGGAGAAATCGATGCGGTTCTTTTTTAATAAGAATAGCGAGGAATATAAAAATAACGCGGTGTCTCTGGCGAAAGTAGAAGCTATTTATTTTCCATCGATGGCTTTATTAATCGGCTTAAGTACGCTGTTCGCAATTATGATGGGGGGTCTTTACGCTATTAACAAAGAAAACAATGTAACTGTTGGCACCATTGCTGAATTTGTAATGTATGTAAATATGCTTACGTTTCCTGTAAGTGCCATAGGCTGGACTGCAAGCATGATTCAACGGGCTGCTGCATCACAAAAAAGATTGAATGAGTTTTTGCAAACAGAACCTGTAATTGTATCTCCATTAAATCCGATAACATCAGATTCTTTCAAAGGTGATATTGTTTTTGATGGCGTAGATTTTACTTATTCGAATACCGGAATTCATGCAACCAACCAGGTTAGTTTTCATATCCGGCAGGGAGAAAAGATCGCTATTGTAGGTCATACCGGAAGTGGAAAAACAACCATTGCACAATTATTACTTAGGATGTATGATCCCCAGAAAGGTACGATTCGAATTGATGGTACGCCTATTAATAAATTAGACTTGCAGCAATTGCGAAATCAAATTAGTTATGTTCCGCAGGATGTATTTTTATTTAGCGATAGTGTAGCTGATAATATTTCGTTTGGTAGAAAAGAGGCAACTATTGATCAGGTAAAACAGGCTGCGATATATGCAAATGTTGAAAAAGAAATAAATGGATTTAGTGATCAATACAATACAATGATCGGTGAACGTGGCGTTAATCTGAGTGGTGGGCAAAAGCAGCGCATTTCTATAGCCCGCGCTTTGATTAAAGAACCTCAGATTGTGATTTTTGATGATTGCCTGAGTGCGGTAGATACTAAAACCGAAAAAGAAATATTATCGAATCTAAATAGCTTTTTGGAAAACAAAACGGCTATGAAAATATTTGGCGGATTGAGCGAAATAAAAAGGTCTTTTCGTTTCAGTTTTTCGAAGCATAATACGCTCGATGAGGTAACGGAATTGTTAAACCAGCTTAAGTAACTTGTTTTTTA
>JANNEK010000215.1:0-1873 GCA_031378605.1 Chitinophagaceae bacterium
TGCGCAGGCATTCCTCCTTTAATAAGTGTGGTATTTTTAATGGCATCTGAATTGAATATTGAAAAAAAACCAAAGAGATGGCCCGTATTGTATACAATGGCATCATCGAGCATAATCAGATTTTGATCGGGTCCGCCACCGCGCACATATAGCCCGGTATTTCCTTCCCCGGCGTTTCTAACCCCAGGCAATAGTTGTAATGTTTTTAAAATATCTACCTCGCCAAAAATTACCGGAACTGATTTTATTTGAGTCATGGTAAGATCAAACTTACCCATTTGAGCATTTTTTACATTTGCATCTCTTCGTTTGGAGTATACAACCACTTCATTTAACACCGATCGCTGTACTAATTCAAAATTTGTTTGGATAGATGAATCAAGAATTATTATAACCTGTTTTGATAAATAACCAGCGAAAGAAACAACAAGCTGGTAGGTATCTTTTGGTACAGTTATAGAATAAAATCCATATTGATTACTTCCTACTGCTTTTCCCTTACTAATCATAGATATTGTAGCGCCAATTAATGTTTCACCCGAAAGCGAGTCTTTAATATATCCGCTAATTGTATATTTATTTTGTGTGAAGGCGGAAGTTTGAACAACCAATAAACCCAGGACAGCCGCAATTATTTTAATTCTCATACAAAAATTAAAAAACAAAATTATTCAGCCAATGTTTACCAGTAAGAAGTAAATTTTATTTAATAGAATAATCCACGGAGTCTTCGAGACTACCACATACCGGCATAATTTCACCGAAGTAAGGGTTCTTAATTTCCCGCTGATTACTCATCCAATACGCTCCTTTATTATCGAACGCCATTGGACAGTATTGATAAAATAGTTTTTGCCCCGAATACTTTACCGTACGTGTGAGGCTCCACAAAGCATCGGATATCATTTCAAATTCTTTGCGCTTTGCTTCAATACCTTTTTCGCCAATCAAACCTTTTCCCCACCCACTTATGGTTCCGGCAAAATCCTGGGCCGTTGCCTTAAGTGCCCCTGAAGTATCACCTTTAATCTCCTCTGTTTTTAAACTATCAGCAGCAACAATTAATGTAGCAGCCGCAGAATTTGCTTTTAACGTGTCGCCAGCAAAAAGTGCATCTTTAATCAAAAAATAAGACGCCAATAGTTTATCAAATGATTGATTAAAAGATCCTGTATTATCGCTTATTTTCAGAGGTTGATCTTTGGGACCGCGGTCTTCTTGTGCTTTATTACAAAATAAAAAATAACCTCCTGATCCTAAAGCCAATAAGGTCAGCAACAAAATAATTGGTCTTCTCATTCGATAAATTTTGCCTCAAAGGTAAATGATAAAATCTTTCAGACCGCTTTGTCATACTTTTGCAGCCGAAAAGAGACTAATGAATAGTCAATAGTGAATAAAAAACCTAAAGGTTCGGTGATTTTTTTGTTTATTGAAAAAATTCAGAAGGTTTTTTTTAACTATTCACTACTCACAATTGATCATTCACTATTTATTATTATGCTGGCAGGATTAACAAACGTAACATTTGAATTTGGAGCCCGGGTTATTGTTCAGGATGCTACCTGGCATATTCAACCTGGCGAACGAATTGGATTAATAGGTTACAATGGAACTGGTAAATCAACGCTGTTAAAATTACTGGTGGGAGAATACCTTGCATCAGCGGGTACCGTAGAAAGAAGTCGTAGTACCAGTATTGGTTACTTGCATCAGGATCTTTTAAGTTTTGATACGAACAATTCCATTCTTGAAGTAGCCTTAAGTGCTTTTGAGCGGGTACTGCAACTTGAAAAAGAAATAGAAGAGATAGGAAAAGAGCTTGAAAAAACTGGCGATGAAAAAACACTGCATGAATATACTGATCGCCTAC
>JANNEK010000220.1:0-4550 GCA_031378605.1 Chitinophagaceae bacterium
CTTAGTTATGGAGATGGCTGTCTGCTGCAACGCCATTAAGCTTTTCTTTTACTAAAGGCATTTCAAGAATAAACACCGAACCCTTACCTGGTGTGCTCTCAACTTTTATTTTTCCTCCATGGGCATCTACCATTGCCTTTACATAACTCAATCCTAATCCAAACCCTTTTACATTATGAAGATTGCCGGTATGTGCGCGGTAGAATTTTTCAAATATTCTTTTTAAGGTTTCCTTATTCATGCCAATTCCGTTGTCTTCCACTCGTATCGTCAGGTTCTTATTCGTGCTTTGGGTCGAAACTTTTAATACTAAATTATCGCTGGAATATTTAATTGCATTATCTACTAAATTAGAAAGAAGGTTACGAAAATGTACCGGATCTGCATCTACTTTGTCTTGCTTTGCATTTAGCTGTAATTCTACTCTTCCTTGTTTTTCTTCCATTTGCAACTGATGATTGTCAATAATATCTTCCATCAGTTCGTGCACATGCGTTGGGCGTTTGGTTATTTGTACATCTTGCCTATCAGATACTGCTGCCTGTAAAATAGTTTCTACATGTTTATTCATGCGTTTGTTTTCTTCCTTAATGATACCCCGGAAATAATCACGCTTGGTTGGATCATTTACCACTTTTTCATTTTTCAACGCATCTACGGCTAATGAAATTGTAGCTAAAGGAGTTTTGAACTCATGCGTCATATTATTAATGAAATCATTTTTGATTTCACTCAATTTTTTTTGCCGGAGCAATGCATACACGGTTACAAAAAAGCCAGCAATGATCATCAGGGTAAAAAAAATGGCACTTATAATCATCCATTTCATTTGTGTTAAAACAACCTGTTTAATATTTGGGACGATGATACTGATTTGTTCGTCGGGAGAAAGGTTTTCCCAATCGCTGCCACCACCTGCCTGTAACGGATAGTAATATTCGAGATTACGCGTTGAATCGAGCCGGCTTTCAGCAAGCATTACTTCATAATTCCGGGTCTTCATCTCATAGCGTAAGAGATTTGTATTAATGATTGCAAATTCATATTTTAATTTTGGAAGACCCTGCGCATTAAAAGCCTGCCGTATTTTTTCTGCTACTTCGAACTCAGTGAATTTTTGTGCTACACCGCTGGGATTCATGAGTTCCGACTTAAATTGTTCCGACGGAAAATTAAAACCAGGCTTACTACGGAAAGATTTCAACGAAGGAAGCGTTCCTTTTTGTTGAGATAATTGTTGACTAACGTCCATTACTCCATTCACTACTTTCCAGGAAAATTCTTCCTGCCGGTCGGCAAACATTATTCGCAACCACGTATACTGGATATAAATAGTACCTATCAAAGAGACAGTAATAAGAAAAATGATAATGGGGAATAATTTTTTCAACGGTATATATTGTTTGATGCGCCCCATAGTTACCTACTGTAGAATTAGTTGCCCAAATCGGACTATCAGCCTCTCACAACAGGTTTTTTGGTAACGGACAAATGTAACGAATGAGATGCTAAACTTATTTTTTACTAATTTACACTCTTTGAATTTAACTAAGATTTACAGAAAGAATGGGGGATTATGCAGCCAATTTTGGTGCCTAGGAGTCTAAGTTCACATAATTATCTAAACGGTTGTTTTGCGGTATCTTTTTATCCCTTAATTTAGAAAAATGATTGAACCTACAGTGGGTATATTGCTTATTGCGGAGCCTTTTTTAAAAGATCCCAATTTTATGCGAACCGTTGTTTTGCTCTGCGATCATCAAACTGAAGGCAGTTTCGGTTTTGTACTGAATCGCCATTACAAGCATACGCTTAATGAATTAATGAATAACCTGGATGAATTGCCGCTACCGGTTTTTTACGGGGGCCCTGTTCAAATGGATACTATTCATTTCTTACATCAATATCCCGACAAAATCCCGGGAAGCCAGGAAGTTCAAAAAGGAATTTTTTGGGGAGGCGATTTTGAGATCGCTATTTCACTTTTACAAAAGGGAGGTATTGATAAAAACAAGATCCGCTTTTTTATAGGTTACAGCGGCTGGAGCGATGGGCAGCTTACTAATGAGTTAAAAGAAAAATCCTGGCTCACGGTAGAAGCAAACCGAAAAATTGTTTTTCACAAAGAAGCCGAGGAGATTTGGAAAGAATCACTTAAACTTCTTGGAGGCGACTATGAACAGTTGGTGAATTACCCGACAGATCCGCAATTAAATTAGATGTCAAAATTTAATAGACAAAAAAATTACTCTGATATTGAAGTCAGTTTAGGTTAGAGTCTATAAAACAAGGAGCCGCCAAAAAAATTGTATTTTTCTTTTTCTAACCCTTTTTTGAACGACAATCGAATTGTTAAGATTTTACCCTGGCCAATTGGAAACCTTATTCCGGCATGGCCCATTGGTCCATAACTTTTCGCTTTTGAAAAATCAGTTTCGTTCCAAATAGTAGTATTATAGTCATCCGTAGTTGAAGATGCTGTAGAAGTAAACCCAAAACCAGCTCCAATAAATCCGCCAAAACCTCCTTCCCCTTCTTCCTCAGCAAAAGCCCCAACTCCAAAATTATAGTCTACGGCAATAGGTGCATCAAGACCAAAAGAAAAATTACCTCCCTCCCGAGAGTTAAATGAACCTGAAAACCCAAGGCTCACGGGAACACCTACACTTATTGAGCCATTGCCTGTTTCTGATAGAATATATCTTGGATACCAGGAAACTCCATAAAAAGCTGCATCAAGATTTACCGTCTCTCCACTTTCCGTAAGCTTGCCTTTGCCATAAAAAAGAGAGGCCCCCACATCATTGACGATGAACTGTGCGCTTGCCATGCTGGTGGTAACAACTATTGCCAGAAAAAAAGAAATAATTCGCTTCATTCAATTTGATTTGGTTTATAAAAAAATAATAGTCCTGAAATGAACGCAATATAGATTGTTTTATTTTGGAAATCAGAAAAAGAGAAAAGAATTCCGCAGGAATTAATAAATACCTGTCTTTTATCAATTAAAATAAATAGCAATCAGCCATAGGCTAAATGTATCTAACGGCTATCCTAACGTCAATAAACCGTAATTAAGATTTCATTTCAAAAGTTATTCTTTTACTTTTCTACCAAATCCCCCTATCGCCAATCCCAGCCCTAATACTATCATCAATGCCCAACGTAAACCAATTTCATGCGCCACAAATCCGATAATAGGAGGCCCGATTAAAAACCCGGTAAAACCAACGGTACTAACTGCAGCTAATGAGGCACTGGTAGCCATTTTTTTTGTTTTACCAGCTAGTGAATAAACAATAGGTATAATGGTAGATACTCCTAATCCAACCAATCCAAAACCAATTATAACAACAATAGGTTGTTGAATACCGATAGCCAGCCCCAGGCCCGCTACTATAAAAAAACTATTGATCATTAATATAAGCCGGTAGCCTAATTTGGCGGTAAGCCAATCGCCTATAAACCGGCCAAACGCCATCATACATGCAAATACAGTATAACCGGTAGTGCTTACTTTGTTCACGTCACTTATTACTTGCTTGTAATATAAAGAACTCCAATCTGCCATCGCACCTTCGGCCAATGCACAACAAAAACAAATAGCACCCAGTAACCACAGTGCTTTATCGGGCCATGCAAATAATTTTTGTTCGTTGCTTTTAGGTGTATCTTTTTTTATCAGGTGAACAATAAAGAAAATAACAAACACAAAAATAACTACTGCTATCCATAAAAAATGTTGCCTGGTACTCATCAATGATTTCATCATGATACCACCTGAAAAGGCCCCCACCATGGCTCCAATACTCCACATACCGTGAAAGGACGACATCAATGGTTTCGTATACATTTCTTCCTGTACTAATATGGCTTGAGTATTCATGGCAATATTTAATACATCGCCCCAGAAGCCAAAAAAGAATAATACGATCGATAAGGCTAATACCGTACTGCTATAACCGATACCGGCTAATAAAAAAAGATAGAAGATTGCAGCAACAAAAGTCATTGTACGACTTCCAAAATGAGAAACCGACCAGCCTGCAAATGGCAGCGCAATCATGGAACCCAACGGAAGCATAAATAATACTGCTCCTAATTCTGCATCGTTAAAATGAAACTGTTCTTTAATTGCCGGAATGCGCGCTGCCCAGGTAGAAAAAATACAACCGCAACAAAAAAAGAAAATTGAAATTGCGCTACGATGAATAAATGGCTGGGTAAATCGCATGAGCTTAATTAAATTAATGAATGCCGACAGAATGGAACATGTAATACCATCTTACTAATCTTAAATTTTATTATTGCTGTTTTTTAAATACTGATTTTTTTCCTTCTAAACAATAAGCCCCAACACATGGCCGGGGCTTACAAACTAGCAATATTTTTCGTGGATGATGAACCGCCTCTTCGAACATTTGAAAGGCATCTATTGATTCCTCTTTTGGCTTGCTTCACAGGTATCTTCAAAAAAACGGTCTCTCGATAAGAACAAATTATTTTTCAACCAATGTCGCTCCTTCTACCAGAACGATTACTTTGTTATT
>JANNEK010000249.1:0-2890 GCA_031378605.1 Chitinophagaceae bacterium
TTACTAAAAAAATATTTGTTAAATAGTAGTGATTCGCAATGCCTGGTTTTTAAATTGAAAATAAATATCGCAGAAATAAATTTGTAGTGCATTTCACCCGGGGTTAAAACTATAATTATTACAAATGCTTCATGAAAATGAAAAGCTTAAACCGGTTAAATCTACAAAAGTGATAATTCCTGCTTTGGGATAAGGGGGACCTTATTCTAAAATTGAATCAGTCCGACGTTTGTTTGCTGGTTAACGTTGACGGTAACATTTGAAAAGCACGTATCACTATAAATTGTGTCAGGATGAATGCAAACCGTATAGGTCCCTGCAGGAACACCGCTGATCAAAAAACCGCCATTCATTGTAAGCATCCGACCAACACCATATAGTTTTAATTTCCATTTGTAATTATCATTGCAAATCTTACCAGAAGACTGCAATTATTATTAAAGGTAGTAAAAAATCAGGGAAGTAGCTCCTCCAGGCGATTGGCTTTCCAATCCGGTAAAACTTCAAAAACATTTTTCAGCCATTGAAAAGGTTCCACGCCTTTTAATTTACAGGTTCCAAGTAAGGAATAGATCATTGCTGCACGTTGAGCTGCTTCATGAGAGCCTGCAAAGAGATAATTTTTTCTGCCGATAGCAATCGGACGAATGGAGTTTTCTACCAGGTTATTATCGATCTCAAGTTTGCCGTCGCTAGTGTATAGCATTAATTTTTCCCAGCGTGGCAGCGAATAATTTATCGCTTTCGCAATGGGACTTGTCGGTCGCACTATGAGTATCTTTTCTCTCATCCAGTGGTGCAATTTTTCTAACACTGGATCGGATTCTTGTTGACGCAGTTCTTTACGTGCATCGATAGACAGGTTCATCTCTCTTGCTGTTCGTTCAACTGTATAAAGCTTTTGAATTTCATTTAAGGCATGTTCCGCTAATGGTTTATTATCATCCAATGCCTTTTCAAAAAATCTTCTTGCATGAGCCATGCAATGGATTAATTTAATTTTTCCCTTGTCAAAATTTTCATACACGCCATACCCATCACTCTGCAAATACCCTTCGAAGTTTTTCAAAATTTCTGTCGGCCCTTCCCGCCCACGTCCGGGCCGGTAATCGAACAAGACTAATCCGGATTGCGGATCCCTGTATACCCAATAAAATCCGCGATGAGTAGTCCCTTTTTTATCCCTGTCTAAAACCTTAAGCCCTGTTTCATCACCTTGTAAATAATTACATGCTAATATTTTTGATTTTAATGCTTCGTAAAGAGGTGCCAGTTCATTGATGCACATGGCAAGCCAGTCAGACATGGTAGAAGATGGAATATCAAGCCCCATTCTTTTGAACATTTCAATCTGACGGTATAAAGGCAGATGATCAACGTATTTTTGAACAATAATTAATGCCAGAAGTCCGGCTCCTGCAATGCCACGTGGAATAATGAACGAGGGTAACTCTGCGATAATAACTCCTTCTCCTTGTGGCTTTGCATATTTGGGGCGATGATATCTTTTTACAAATAATTTTCCCGGCTCATGCTCTAATTGTTCTGTTACTTCCTCTCCGATTTTAATTAAGCCGGTTACATCTTCCAGAGGCTCTACTATTATGTCAACTCTTTCCAGATGATCCGGAAGAGGTAATCTTCCTTTGTGATTGGATTTTCCATCAGGTTTGTTTCGTTCGTAGGTAATCGTTTCCTTTTTGATTTCAGGTTTTTCATCAACAGGAAAATCGAGCGATAAAGAAATCTGGCCGGGAATCGTGGGAGCAAATCGTTCGGATTTGTTGCCATATACAGTACGCAACAACTGGTCCAATTGATTTTGTAATTTTTTTATTTGAATATCCTTCTCCTGAAGCTGTGATTGTTGCTGCTGAACTAAATTTAAAAGCGCAGCGATTTCCGAATTTTGTTGTGTTTCAATCACGCATCAAATATAAATTAAACTCTCGCTGAAACACCTGATTCTCCTATGAAATTACTAACATTCGCATGCTCATATCGTATTCTTTTTTTAATGGATGAAAGTGTTATACCATCTAAAATAAATTGCAATTCATGTGCAGTAATTTCAATGGAATTGTTTTTCGGCAATTCAAAGGTGCCTTTCTCAAGGCGTTTGTGGTAGATAATAAAACCATCTCCCTGCCAATGCAAAATCTTCACGCGATTCTTCGGACGATTAAAAAAAATGAATACATCGCCGTTTATTGAATTCATCGAAAACATAGATTGAACCATACCGCTCAGTCCGTCAATACCTTTTCGCATATCGCAAGGTTGCCGGTAAATAAAGTACCGGTATTTATTACTGAACGATACGATCATTAAGTAAGAAGGGCCTGTAAAAACTCCACTGAAACCGGTTTAAATAATCGAATTGCTATTCCATTTCCTGTTCTTATTTCAGCAAATACGGAATCTTCATCCGGCAATTTTACTTCTGAAAATGGACCTTGATTATTGGGCTGGCTCTTTTGCCGTTCCTGAGAAAACCAATTTATCAGTGTATTATACTTAATACCGTTATCCAACGCAAATTCTTTTTTGCTCTTGCCGCTCTGATGGCATTGCGTTAATAATTCCTGGATTTCCTCTCTGGTAAACCTTTTTTGATAATTTTTTGTACCTTCCATAGCTTTTTGTTTGGAAGCAAAGAAATATAACTATGAGGTTATGCGAAATATGCTGTTGGTCGGATGCTTACTATTAATCTGATGTCCGCCTTTTCAAGAGATTATTAATAATTAATATGAAACACAAAAACTCCTGCAACAGTTAATTTTTTAGGAAATATTTTAATGCGGAATTTTAATGCAAAGGCGCCACGTTCCGCAACGGTTCGCTACGAAGGCAACACAAATATTTATGATAAATTTTTGAAACATTT
>JANNEK010000270.1:0-18509 GCA_031378605.1 Chitinophagaceae bacterium
GTTTATAAAATCAACACCATAATTGTTATGTTCTTCTAAACCGGTAGCAACGGCAAAGATGTTGGGGTCGAAAATAATATCCTGTCCATCATAGCCTACTTGTTCGGTGAGTATTTTATAAGCCCTGTGACAAATTTCTACTTTACGATCTTCTGTATCGGCCTGTCCTTTTTCATCAAATGCCATGACAATAACCGAGGCACCATAACTCTGACAAATAATCGCCTGCTCAATAAACTTTGCTTCTCCCTCTTTCATGGAGATGGAGTTTACAATTGATTTTCCCTGTACACATTTTAAGCCCGCTTCAATAATTTCAAACTTCGAGCTATCGATCATTACAGGGATCTTTGCAATATCTGGTTCGCTTTGTAATAGATTGATAAAAGTAGTCATCGCTTCTACTCCATCAAGTAACGCATCATCCATGTTCACATCAATTACCTGTGCGCCACTTTCTACCTGTTGCCTGGCAACACTCAGCGCCTCTTCATATTTATTTTCCTTAATTAGCCGCGCAAATTTTTTAGAGCCGGTAACATTGGTACGTTCGCCAATGTTTACAAAATTTGTTTCCGGACGAACAACCAATGGTTCTAGTCCGGAAAGGCGCAGAAATGGTTTGATATGTACTTGTTCGCTCATACTATTTAGGATAATACTGTTTCTACTATGGGTAACCGACGTGGGGTAATATTTTTAACGTGATCGGCTATATGTTTTATATGATCGGGTGTGGTACCACAACAACCTCCCACAATATTTACAAAACCTTCTTTTGCCCAGTCTTCTAAATAGTGACCGGTATCTTCGGGGTTTTCATCATATTCTCCCATTGCATTCGGTAAGCCTGCATTGGGATAAGCCGATACATAACAACTGGCTATTTGAGATAATTCAGCAATGTGTGGCCTCATCTCTTTAGCACCCAATGCACAATTCAGTCCCACACTTAGCGGTTTAGCATGCATGATAGAGGTATAGAATGCTTCCAGTGTTTGACCGCTTAAGGTTCTTCCGGAAGCGTCGGTAATCGTTCCGCTAATCATGATCGGTAATGCCCCCCCGCCCCCCAAAGGGGGGATTCTGGAAGAGTCATTATTTTCCGGAACTGATTGTAATTTTTTAATAATAGAATCTAAAACAATATCTATAGAGCCCATTACTTCAGCATTTGAAAAGCGAATAACTTCAAACCCTTTTTTATTTAGCCAGGCAGTTCTTTCTTCATCACTTTGTTTATTTTCCGGTAATTGATGAAATAGGCCATCTACTTCAATGATTAGATTCTTTTTTAGACAAACAAAATCTCCTATATAAGAACCAATGATGTGTTGCCTTCTAAATTTATAACCTTCAAGTTTCTTACTTCTTAAGACTTGCCATAGAATATTTTCAGCTTCAGTTGGCTGGCTCCTGTGTTTTGAAACAAATTCTTTTAATAATGAATACTGCATGGGGTCTGCAGTTTCATATTTATAGGACTGTTTCCTATCCCCCGCCTTAGGGGGTAGGGGGGCCTCTCTAAAATATTTTTTGATAGCAAAAATGGCTCCTTTTGCATTTAGTGTATCAAAGATGGTTTCGATCAATAATAAATCAACACCTCCTTCTACCAACCCTTTCACCTGTTCGTAATAGGCATCCACTACTTCGTCGAAAGTTACTGCACGAAACCCGGGATTATTTACATCGGGCGAAAGCGATAGTGTTTTATTCAACGGACCAATAGCGCCGGCTACCCATGCCTGTTTGCCCGATTGTTTCACAGCTTCCTTTGCACAGGTTGCAGCAGCTACATTTAACTCGTAGGCAAATTCCTGCATTTCGTAATCTGCCATAGCGATACGGGTACTGCTGAACGTATTCGTTTCAATGATATCTGCACCAGCATCAAGGTACTGCTTATGTATTTCGGTGATGATATGCGGTTGGGTAATCGATAATAAATCGTTGTTGCCTTTTACGTCCAGGTGCCAGTTCTTAAAACGTTCTCCCCGGTAATCAGCTTCAGAAAGTTTATAGCGCTGAATCATGGTGCCCATGGCTCCATCAATGATAAGTATTCTTTTTTCTAATTCTTTTTGAATATTCATTATTTCCACGTTTAACGTATAGCTGTTGGCTGAAATGTTATTGCTGTTACGAAGTACGTGTACAATAGTGATTCAACTGTTGTAGTGTGCGACGCAAGGGAAGTTGGGCCTTATTACTAAAGCCAGGGTCAATAAACTACGTTGAACTATAAACGTTGGAAAACCGGTGAAGGAGTTTCGTGGCGTTTATTAGTTCAAATTTTTCCCTGGTTAAAGGATGGCCGAACAATAAACAAATCCGCCTGAATGAAGTGGCAAAGCTACGGTAAGAAAGGGGAAAAAGCAAGGGGATGGTTTAAAAGTTCAGGTCAATTTACTGTTTATGATTGATGGATTTTGGAATGAAACAGGTTGATCTATAACCAATCAATGGTAAGCCATTACCCTTGACCACTTAAACCTATAAAGCTATCATCGCCTGGATACATAATTCTCTACGGGCATCCGGTTTTGAAGACTTCTTCCGAGCGTGAGTTCATCCGCAAATTCTAATTCGCCTCCAAAGGAAATGCCGCGGGCAATTGTTGTAATGCGAATGGATCCGGGAGGGAGTTTCTTTTGAATATAATAGATGGTTGTATCGCCTTGTATATTTGGGTTGAGAGCAAAAATGAGTTCTTCCGTTTTTTCTTTTTCAATACGGTTTAACAAGGGTTCAATGGCAAGCTGATCGGGTCCAATGCCATCGAGTGGTGAAATAATACCCCCCAATACGTGATAGGTGCCACTGAATTGTTGAGTGCTTTCAATGGCAATTACATCGCGAATATTTTCTACCACACAAATTACTTCCTGGTGACGCATGCTGTTGGAGCAAATAGAACAGATATCCGCATCAGCTACATTGCAGCAGCGTTGGCAAAATTTTATTTCTTTTCGCATACGCGTCACCGCTTCGCCCAAGGCCTCTACCTTTTCCGGATCTTTTTTCAGTAAGTGAAGTACGAGTCTTAAGGCTGTTTTTTTTCCAATACCCGGTAGTTTGGCAAATTCGTTAACGGCATTTTCCAATAAAGAAGAAGAGAATTGCATGGAGCAAAAGTAGCTTATAAATTTGGAGTTTTGTGGCGAAATGGTAGAAATTTGGACGGACTATTAACCGAGGGCAGCGGAGCCAAGACACAACGATGAATAATATTTTGTATGGTTTTCTTTGCGACGCTCCGACTTTGCGTGATAAATTTTTTCGATTGTATTGCATGTAGTTATTCTTTTCTATATAGAAATAATCATATATCATATTTTAATTTGCAAAAACCAAATACTGCTACTATAACAAAGCTATAACCGAAAAAGGTTTAAATTTAAGTAAACAGTTTTTTATGAAAAATACGCGGTTGTTTTTTCTAGTACTCTTTCTCCTTTAAACTCTTTGCCAATGAAGCTAAGAGATCAAAAGAGAAAAGAGATCAAAAGACAAAAGAGAAAAGAGATCAAATGAGAAAAGAGAGAAAAGAGATCAAGAGAAAAGAGGCAAAAGAGAAAAGAGAGAAGAAACAAGAACCAAAGAAAGAAGAAACAATAGAAGTTTGAGAGTTTTTTTGTAGTACTCTTTCCTCCTTTAAACTCTTTGCCAATGAAGCTAAGAGATCAAAAGAGAAAAGAGATCAAAAGACAAAAGAGAAAAGAGATCAAAGAGAAAAGAGGCAAAAGAGAAAAGAGACCAAAGAGAAGAAAAAGGAAGCAATAGAAGTTTGACGGTTTTTTTGTAGTACTCTTTCCTCCTCCTTTCTCCTTTAAACTCTTTGTTAATGAAGCTAAGAGACAAATGAGAAAAGAGATAAAAAGACAAAAGAGAAAAGAGATCAAAGAGAAAAGAGATCAAAGAGGCAAAAGAGAAAAGAGGCAAATGAGAAAAGAGACAAAAGAGAAAAGAGATCAAAGAGGAGAAACAAGAACTAAGGCCACAATTACAAACTAATATCTATTTCATTATCCCAATTGGCTTTTACGGTTAGTCTTCTCGTTATAGGGATTACTTTTTCTGGTTGGCGACGTGTACCGAAGAATTGACCAGCATCCCATTTACCATTTTTATTCTCATCGTATAAAATTCGCAGATCATATTCACCTGGCATAAATAGTTTGGCAACATATTCCTTCGAAGTAAACACATAGGAAATTCTTACTTCATCACTTTGTACAAATTGAAGTACCGGGTTTTTAGAAAGATCGAGATTTGGAAAACGAAGACGAACCAACCCATATGCCCCCTGTTTTTTTGTACGAAAGAGAAGCGTATCTGTTTTCGTAAGCTTTCTTCCTGCAGTATCCGTTGCAAAATCTTTATCTACCAATAATGCATAACCGGTATTTTCAGTCCAGGCATATTTTAACGTAAGTTTGGTATTCGCTGTATCGCGTACAATGGAGTAATTAGTAACTGGGTTAAATTTATCATCGGTAAATACAATTTTGGAAGAATCGAATTCTTTTAATGGAGCCAACCGAAAATATACTTCTAATTGCTTCAGTAAATCCATTTCTCCATTTTCAAGGTTGGTTTCAATGCGTAGCCGTGTATCGGCAGCAGCTTTCGCTCCTCTAGTGCCCGGCACCCTGGCAGTAACTGCCTGGCCTGTGCGCTTTACTTCTTCTTTTTCGGCATAAGCATAAAGTGTAACCGATTTAACGGTATCAT
Source organism: Chitinophagaceae bacterium (assembly GCA_031378605.1). Lineage (GTDB taxonomy): Bacteria > Bacteroidota > Bacteroidia > Chitinophagales > Chitinophagaceae > Endoryza. The sequence continues at coordinate 4,738 of JANNEK010000270.1, forward strand.
TTATCAACACGGCGGAATCTGCAAAAGCAAATAATTGGCTTTTGGAAAGATAACGTTTGGATCCACCTTCATCTTTAAAGGCGTATAAATAGAAAGTGCCGGCGGGTAAATTGCGAAAATTAAAATTTCCTTCTTTATCTAAGCGGGTAATATATCTGGGCTTTTCTTTGTATACTAATGAGTCTTCTCCATTTCGATAAAGAACCGCAATAAGCGTACTATCTGATTTACCCGATTCGGCTAAAATCACGTTACCGGAAAGCTGAAGCAAATCAATTGCAGGTCCTGTAGAAAAAGAATAGGAAAAATTTCTAAGTATATTGTTTTCATTTACATCTTTAATACCATTGCCAAAATTATAGGTATAGGTTGTATTGGGTTCCAGTGTATCTTTTATAGTAACCGTTAAGTTGCGCAGTTTCGATTCAATAATCGGGTTAATTTTTGGAGTGGGCGATACAATCAGGTTCTCAGTAATATTATCTAACTGAATAAACTCATTAAATTCAAAAACAATTTTTTTACCGGCAAAATTTCTGGATGAATCGGCGGGTCTTGCAAAAACCAATAAAGGCGGAATCGAATCTCTTGGCCCGCCAACAGGTGGAATAATATTGGCGCAACCAGTTGGTAGAATCAACTGTGAAAGTAGAACAAGAATTAAAAGCCCGGGCAATACTATTTTTATGGATAAATTTTTTGTCATAGAAGAACAGCAAACTTACTTGGTTTGAGTCTATAAATAGCTCCTATTTTCTTAATAATGTATTAAATGTTGATGGGTTTATTCTTTATGTGTGTACAGCGTTAAAAAATTGTACAGCCAATCGATCTCTTTAAGAACCATGATACTTTATTAACCCGTTAAGTCACTACTTTCTTCCTCTTCCTGTAATTCGTGCAAAGCAATGGCCATATTATTGGTTTTAACAAAATTGCACCAATGGCAATCGGCTTTACCACAGCCTGTATAAAATTCCCTGCTTTGAATTTTTTGCCAGGTCGATTTTATCTGTTCTGTAACCGTAGTAATGTCAGCAGCAGTAATCACCAATTTTTCTTTCCGGTAATTTTTCTTTTTATCGGGTTCAATAAAATCAAATTCTGTGCTGATGGCCCTCCAGTCTTTCAGCCCGTTATTATCTACGAGAATTTTATAGAATACGGCTTGCCTCCAGTAGTCGCCCCCGTTAGGATCTTTTTCATTCGGGCCTTTTAATTTGGGAATGGCTTTATCAGGGTCACCGCTTTTATAATCTACCACGTTAACCGATTTGCCATCAAATTCTAATTTATCGAGTTTGCCTTTGAGCGGTACTCCGCTGATTACTACATTACGGATAGTGCGTTCAATAGCTACTATTTTATTGAAATGCAGGATATTTTTATCGTAATAATTACTCAATACTTCTTTTCCGTATTCCTGCCGGCGCTCAAATTGTTCTTTAGTAAAACTTTCGCGGTGACGATGCATATACCATTCAAAATCGGATACAAATTTTTCTTTTGAATGAAATTCATTGTTACTATTCTCCTGCAATTTTCTAAATAGTTTTTCAAGGGCATAGTGTACAGAAGATCCAAACTCGGTGGCTTCGTTTTTGGGTGATGGAATGCGAACCAGGTTTTTGAAATAAAACTCAAGCGGACATTTTAAAAAATTATTGAGAGCCGTTACATTCATTACAAATTTTTCCAACAGAGTATTTACAAAATCTTCTTCCAGTTTTTCAATTTCAGGAGCCGTTTCAGTAAACTGAAGGGCAGTAAATAAAGATAAATCTTCTGCACTTACCAAAGTCTGCCTCGTATTAAGCGCTGGATGTTCCTCTTGTATTTCTGCAATAAACATGGAAGGCTCCAATTCCTTTCCATCATTTTTAAATCGGCTATACGATATAGAAAGAAATTGCTCGGCCCGGGTAAGGGCAACATAAAATAATCGTCGAAGTTCTTCTTCATCTTTATGCTTAGGTTGCGAGGCAAATAAGGTATCGGGCAAACTATAACCTCCTCCGGGCTTTCGTTTCTTTTCCCAAAAAGCGGCATTACATCCGGCAATAAAAACATATTCAAACTCGAGACCTTTACTGCCATGTGCAGTTAAAAAATTTACGCCTTTATCACTTCCGCTAACTTGTACAAGCGGTAAAGAAATATTTTCTTTTTCCATCAACTCTATGATGGTGATCAATTCCTGGAGACCCATTAATGGATTACGATGAGTTTCTTCTTTTACAAAATCAAAGAGGCCCGTTAGTATTCGTAATTGTGCATGCTTATCTGCACTTTCCATAATATGTTTTAGTATGCCTGCTTCGCGTATAGTGTTTTCGAATAAATGCTGAAGGGTTATATTAGGCACATCACTGATCAGTTGCTCCAATAAGGCCGAGGTTTTTTTTAATTGTTCATTCAATCCTTTCGAAAAAAGATCTTTGGGTGGTGCCATTGCCTTTTCATAAATCAGGCGCCTGAGCGAAGTTTTATTTTCTCCAAATTGTTTTTCAGCTACCTCTACACTTAGCCTGGCAATTTCTACCGCAGGAATTTGAAACCAGTTAAAATGCAGGATTTCAAATAACATTTCGTCACCTCCATAAGGTATATCGTGCTCGGCGGCCAGGTATTTTAAGAGTAATAAAATTTTTTGCGATAATGATATTTCCAGGATATTTTGATTTCGTTTACTGTAAACAGGTATATTCAGTAATTGTAAGTATTGGGTAAGTGCTTCGCCGTATTTATTTTCTTTGTAAATAACGGCAATTCTTCCGGAAGCTATGTTATGCTGCTGTACCAGTTGTTGAATTTGTAATGCAATGCCCACCATCTCCTGCTGTTGTGTTTCATATTGATTGATGATAGGTTCTTGCACGAGTTCCCGGATATGTGGGTTGGAAGCAATCAATTCTTTTGTAAGCTTTAATTCAGGATTTGTTTTTATTAACCGCTCTTCGTTCCGTTCAATTAGTGTTTTGGCAATATTTAGGATGGGTTGAGTAGAACGATAGTTTCTTTCTAAAACAACTACCAACAGATTTGAATATTTTTTCATGAAGGCGTTCATGTTCTCTACGTTGGCACCCTGGAAACGGTAGATACTCTGATCATCATCCCCCACCACAAAAACATTCGGTCGATCCCAGAAATTGATAAGTAGTTCAACAATTTTATTTTGTGTTCCGCTGGTATCCTGGTATTCATCTACCAGCAGGTATTGAAAACGTTCCTGGTAATTAGCGAGCAGATTTTTATTTTCTTCAAAAGCCTTGATCACCCAATTAATCATATCATCAAAATCGTATCGATTCTTTTTTCGCATCAGTTGCTGAAAACGATCAAATTCGTTTACGGCAGCCAATAGTTTTTCCATTTTATTTTTTTCTTCTTCAAACTTTTCTTTTTTAAGATCTCCTGCCTGAAACTCTTTATATTTTTTCTTATAGATAAATTCATCGCGGGTAGGCAGCTCCTTTAAATACTCTTCTATTTTTTCTTCTATCAAAGAAGGGGTCCATCCTTCCTTCTTCATTGTACTGAATAAGGAGTGAAGATTATTGATTTCGAAATAAACATCACCACGATATCTTTTTAACGGATGGTTTTTGGGAAAAGAATCGATTAATTCTTTAAATAATTCGATACGTTCTAAATCCGATATTGCGTCGAGTGCAGTTTTCTCAAAGAGGGGAAGATTTTCCTGGATCACCTCATTGCAAAAGGCATGAAAAGTAAAGAGATTCACTTTGTATGCATCCGGGCCAATAAATTGCAATAAACGTTTGCGCATGGCAACCACCCCTGCATCGGTATAAGTAAGGCAAAGAATATTTTCGGGGGCCGCATCCGTATCTAATAATATTTTTCCAATACGGCTGGCAAGTATTTGAGTTTTTCCGGTACCCGGTCCGGCAATCACCATTACCGGGCCTTCAATGGTTTCAACAGCTTTTTGCTGTTGTTCATTTAATTTTTCAAACTCCTGTAAAAATTTTTGCGTCAGTTTTTGCTGGTTGAAACTCATGAATCAAAGATAGTGATTCGATAAAAAACCTGGCTTTAAGCCTTCTGCGAACGATCTTTAAGATAATAATTCCGCTAAGGGGAAACAACTACCCTCTGATTCTTATCCTTTTAAAAATAATTTTGATATTGATCATGATTGTAGGGAAAAATTCTTTTTTTGGGAATAAAATTGATTTTACTGCGTTATAGGAAAGAGTGAATCCAATTTCAATGAAGAATAGTAATAATCTAAAGGTTTTTATTTTAGAGGACGATACTTGGTATGGTTCTATGTTGCAGCATTATCTTTCTTTAAACCCCGAGTTTGAAGTAAGGCGTTTTGAAAACTCCCATGATTTTTTCAGCAGTCTTCATGAGCTACCCGATGTAGTAACACTCGATTATTCCATGCCCGATATGGATGGCAGTGAAGTTTTAAAACGAATTAGAGAGGCACATCCTTCTATACAGGTCATTATTATTTCGGGTCAGGAAGATGTACGTACTGCTATTAACTTATTAAGAAATGGTGCTTTCGATTATATCGTAAAGGATGACGATGCCAAGGACCGAATATGGAATTCATTAATGCATCTTACAGAAATTAATGGATTAAAGAAAGAAGTAGAGCATTTGAAAGAGCAGGTGGGGAAAAAATATGATTACTCGAAATTTCTTATCGGCAAAAGCGAATCCATTGAAAAAATTTTTACGCTTATAGAAAAGGCAACTAAAACGAATATTACCGTTTCTATTGCTGGCGAAACAGGAACCGGAAAAGAAATGGTAGCGAAGGCGATTCATTATAATTCTGATAGAAGTAAAAAACCATTTGTAGCGGTGAATGTAGCGGCCATTCCGAGAGACTTAATTGAAAGCGAATTATTTGGTCATGAAAAGGGTGCGTTCACTGGTGCAGTAACCCGGCGCATTGGTAAGTTTGAAGAAGCGAACAATGGAACGTTATTCCTTGATGAAATCGGGGAAATGGAAATTAGTTTGCAGGCAAAATTATTAAGGGTGTTGCAGGAAAGAGAAATAAACAGAGTAGGCGGCAATGAAATGGTTCCTATTAATGTAAGAATAATTGTAGCCACTCACCGCAATCTTACTGAAGAAGTAGAAAATAAAACTTTTAGAGAAGATCTTTATTACCGGTTGATTGGTTTACCTATTCAATTGCCACCACTGAGGGATAGAGGAAATGATATCCTTCAATTGGCCAAACATTTTATTGATGGTTTTTGCAAAGAGAATGGTTCCGAAAAAAAATCCTTATCACAGGATGCCCAACAAAAATTACTCGACTATCCTTTTCCGGGCAATGTTCGTGAATTAAGATCTATTATGGAATTATCAGTAGTGATGACGGATGGCGATACTATATTACCTGAGCATATTTCTATTAATGGACGCAGCTCTGTAAATAATATAATGAGTAGCGAAAAAACATTAAAAGAATACGAAACAGAAATTATTCAGCATTTCTTAAATAAATACGATAAAGATGTATTGCTCGTAGCTAAGAAATTAGATGTGGGCAAATCTACTCTCTATCGAATGATACAAGCTGGCGAAGTATCAACAAAATAATTACCATGGAAGCAACTGAAAAATTATATGACCTTTCAATGATAGAATCTATATCAGGCGGTGATATGGGTTTTATAAAAAATATGGTGCAGTTATTTATTGATACCATGCCTTCGCAGGTAAACGAATTAAAGCAAGCACTTGAGCAAGCGAATTGGGACATGGTAGGTAAGCATGCGCATAAAATGAAGTCTACCATCGATTCAATGGGTATTTTTTTGCTTAAAGATGATATTCGTACAGTAGAAGCCGGCGGAAAATCCAAAACTAACCTTGAATTAATACCTGGATTAATAGATAATATATCAACTACCCTTGCACTTTGTGTTACTCAAATAAAAAATGACCACGGATTATAAACTAATCTGCCTTGGATTGGTTATAATACCGTATCCAAAATAATGTAAGTATGTCGGTTCATTCATTTAAAACAGTTCAGGTTATTCCAATAAGTTTAGAAAAGGCATGGGATTTTTTTTCGAGCCCCGCCAATTTACAGGCGATTACTCCTCCAGAAATGGAATTTCGAATTATTTCTACCTACCAGAGTACAAAAATGTACGCCGGCCAGGTAATTGAATATAAGGTAAAACCTGTGTTGAATATCCCTTTGTATTGGATGACGGAGATTACACATGTGCAAGACAAAATATATTTTGTAGATGAACAACGTTTTGGACCTTATACTATGTGGCATCATCAACATCATTTTAAGGAAGTGGAAGGTGGAATAGAGATGACGGATATTGTTCATTATAAATTACCGGGCTGGTGGGTCGGCGATCTGTTAAATAGCTTATTTGTTAAAAAGCAACTGTCGCAAATATTTAGTTACCGTTTCAAAAAAGTAGAAGAGCTATTTGGTACTTAATCGCTCAACCAAATAATTAGAAGCAGATCATCTATTCTTTTATTGAAGTTTCTTCAGTTAGATTAAAGAAGAAAGCGAACTCATTTAAAACCAAGAAAAGTATTTTTTTACGGTAAGTATCTTTCCTGGAAGGTTATCATTGTTGTTTTTTAGCTATATTTCTTTTAAATCGGTTGAACGCATAAAAAAATTCAAAACTATTTTGTACGAATAAATTCGTATATTAGCAAAAAACATTGCTTATGTACCGTATCATCACCGTGCTTTTAATAGCTTTTTGTTCCAGTTTTTTTTCCGTTGCAGCCGGTATTGGAACCACTGAAGCATTATTAATAAGGGAAGCCAAAAAAATTTCCGATCAACTGGGAGATAAAATTTGGCCTGGAATCAGTAAAATTCCTTTTTCAATTGTTTTAGTAACCGATTCGATTGAGTACTTGGTTTACCATCCCTATCCATCAACCGATTTTGTGTTGATAGGCAAAGACCCAATTCTAAAAGAAGATGTTTATCAACGTAAACGAATTTATAATACTGGTTTGTTAGCAACTTTTCCTGCCGTGAGTGGTGTGAATTGTATTGTGGTAGGCACTATTGCCAATACTGGCCGATCGGTTACGGACTGGATGATTACCCTTTTGCACGAGCATTTTCACCAGTATGTTTATACACAACCAAACTATTATGCGGGTGTGGAAAAGCTTAATCTGAGCGGTGGTGATCAAACCGGTATGTGGATGTTGAACTATCCATTCCCTTATGATAGTATTTCAGTCATCAACCAATATGAAAAATATTCAAGTGCGTTAGTAGAGGCTGTTCAGGTAATCGGAAAAAAAGAGTTTAAGAAAAGGGTTAGTACTTTTATGAAAGAGAAAAGAAATTTTCAGCGTATCCTGATTCCAGGCGATTACAGGTATTTTTCTTTCCAGGTTTGGCAGGAAGGAATTGCGAATTATACCGAGTACAAATTTTTGCAATTATTGAACTTATATACGATTTCAATGGAAGTAAAAAACATTACTGGATATATATCTGTGAAGAAATATGTGAAACAGTATTACTCCAGCCAGTTAAAAAGCCTTGAGGAATTAAAATTACCCGAACAGAAACGGATATGTATATATGCAGTTGGTTTTGCAGAAGGAATAGTACTGGATGCCCTTCAACCGAAGTGGAGAAAGAAATATTTGGTTGATAAATTTTCAACAGAAACTTACTTTTCTAAATAAAAATAGAATAGGTATAAAACAACTTCGCTCTTTCGTGGTAAAAGATAACCACAAGATCACAAGATCACAAGAAAACAACTTCGTGCTTTCGTGGCAAATGATATCCTTAAAGGCGCAAAGCTGAGGTGAAGAGCTCTTCATCCTTCAGCGGAAACAAAATTAGTGTGGCTGAATTGGTTTAAGGTAACACAGGTAAATTATCCGGGCATACGGCTGATATACTTCTCTACTTCTTTAATTTGTTTAATAATTTCCGGATTGCTTGGTTTTAGTGCTTTGCTTTTACGAAAAAATTCTTTCGCGGCACGAAATTCTCTTTTATTCATCATTATATTACACATCTGCAGGTAGGCGGCGGCTTCATTATCTTTATCGGGTAACCCTTCCCGTATGGCCTGCCTTATATAATTTTCACCTTGTTTTATATTCCCTTTTTGCATAGAAATCATGCCCATCTGTAATAAACTGGCCCCTTTTACTTCTTTCATAGGCGATCCAAGGTCAAGGCCCTTTTTCATCATGGTTTCGGCGCCATCATAATCCTGTTTCATCATTGCCATTTGTCCTCTAACTGTATAATAGGCAGACCGAACAGGCTTATAAAGCAGGTTAGGATATTTAATCGATTTAATTACCTTTTCTGCACCTTCTATATTACCTGTTTCTAAATGGGTTTGTATCAATCTTAAGGGCCCAATAAAAAAATGACCAGCAATCAATATAACGCCGATAAAATAAGCGGGAAAAGCTGGCCAGAAGCTTGCATATATATTGGTGATAATACCAATGGCAATCAATAAAAGTCCTAGCTGAAGGCGAAAACGAATCAGAAGATTGTAAAATTTCATGATAAATACTTGGTAATACCTGTAAAAATGAATCCGGTAAAAGTACCAATATTTATACAGCTTTTGACCAAAAAAGAAAGAGTCACTATACTTTGTTAGCGTATGCCGGCAGAGCAACTCTTTCCAATATATTGTATGATCTATACCAGATTATCAAGCGCTGAATTTCTTTTTCAGATAAGCAATGGCAAGTATATAGGCTTCTTTGGCTTTTGCCTCATCATATTTGGGATTACTCGGATTAGCAAAACCATGCACGGCATCGAAAATAGTATAGTTTAACTCTTTGCCGGCTATTTTCATATTCGCAGCGAATTCTTCTATTACTTGTTTAGAAATATAATTTTCTGTAGCAAATAACCCCAATACATCACTGTTCAATGTTTTTAATTTCTCTATATCTTTTACCGGCATTCCATAATACATCACAGATCCTATATTTTGTTTACCAGTAAGCAAGGCTGATTTTAATGACCAGCCGCCCCCAAAGCACCAACCAATATTAGCAATTTTTGCTTTTTCTCCTGCGTAGGCCATCCCTGCTTTTACAATATTTTCCAGCCGGCTTTCAATTACACGTTGCATTAGTTGCATGGCTTCTTTCGGGTCGCTGGTTTGTTTGCCATCATACATGTCAAGCGCCAATACGTTCACCGTTCCTCCTAAATCTTTATAAAAAATATCTGCCTGTTTTTTTATATGGTCATTCAATCCCCACCATTCCTGGTAAACAAATAACCATTTATCCGATTTCGTTGTTGCTTTGATGATATATCCGGTTGCATTGGTGCCATCCGTTGCGGGCATACTAATCATTTCTCCTTTGGCAGCATATTGAATAGATAGAGGAGAAAGATGGAGGGCTACAAAATTCGGATCACTTGCAAACAAACTCATATCATCAGCTTTCGGCAAGGGATGACAACGTATGATTTCCCTTCCTGATTGATCATTGTTTTTGACAGGGCCAGCTATTTTAAAAACACTTATTAAAAGTAGGATGCTGGAAAAAAATAATTTATACATGATTTAATAATTATCGTGAGCGTATATAAATGATAGACAAAACATAACATAAATATAGAAATAAAATGGCAGCTTCTTTTAAAGTAAGTATAAAAGGAAGGCACCCGATTAACAGTTCATTTAAGTAACATTCGATTGCAACAAAATATCTTGTGGGGCTGGCCCGCGCAAGAATGCTTATTCGTATGTATGGTACGAAGGAAGATGAAAATTAAAAGTTGTTGGAACGACCTATGTTGATCATAAAAAATACACCTGTCTATTCATTTTCCGAATGGATAGTATAACGCTGGAATAACAAACCTGCTGTTTGTTGATTTTAGCGCTTATCCAAAAGGATTATTGATAGTTGGATTAGCCTGTTGTTTATTTGTTGTTCAAATCTCTCCCAATTCTTCTGAAGCCCCACAAAATACTGTCCATCCAATAATAAAGTTGCGTGTAGAATAATTTTAACTATGAGTAAAATATTAATCATTGCAGGATTTTTAACCTTTTTGCTTTCCTGTAATTCTGAGCCTTCCGAAAAAAGTACTACTACAAACGGTTCAAACAATAAAACCTCAAAAGCAGTGGAAGGAAAAGATTATGTAATTCTTAAGCGATTTCGTGTAGTGGATGCCCAGGGTTTTAATCAACCTGTTGAGGTAAGTTCATTTTTATTGCCCGCTAACTGGCAGGTAAATTCTGCAATACAATGGAATGGAACCAATAAATGCATGCCTGAAATGGTGCAGGCTTCTATACAAGCAACATCACCCGATAAAGAATTTGAATTATTGATGTTTCCCGTTACTCAGTTTGATTGGAGTAATGATCCTGTTTATCTGGATGCAATGAAGAGAGGCTTCAATATGCACTCTTGCAATATTGCAAAACCAGAAGATGCTACAGGTTATATACGTAAGTATCTGGCGCCTTATTTAAAAGCCCAAGTAAAAACAGCAAAACCTATTGATGCATTACAGCAACAAATGGATGAAGGAGCCAGGCAAATGACCACTATTGCAAGGCAGGCAGGCAATAATGCGTATAGCCATAAAGGCAGTGCAGCAGAAGGTATGCTACAATTTGCGGATAATAATGAGGGCCTGGCTTTTTGTACCCTAATGCAAACGATTACAACAATGCCAGGTACACAGGGGGGAATGGCGAATACTTATCAGTGTTATGTATCGATGCGAATCGTGTTGAAATACAAAACAGGAAACGAAGCTATGGCTCGTAAGATCGCCAGTACTTTTTTTAGCAGCTCAAAGATCAATCCCCAATGGGCAACTGCAGTACAAACTTTCTTTGCAAATATTGGACGGAGCGCACAGGTAGAATTAGGAAAGCAAATAGAAATTTCAAGACAGGCCCAGGAAGAAATAGGTAACAATATTGTTCGCAATTGGGAAAAAAATAATAGCTCTTCTAATAGTACAGAACAGTTTAATCAACAGTTTGGCGAATACCTTCGGGGCGTTGATGGATGGACCGATGATGGAGGTAATAAGGTTGAGCTAACCAGCGGTTACTCCAATGCGTGGGGCAAAGGAGATGGATCTTATCTGTTAAGTAATGATCCGTCTTTTGATCCGAATGTAACTTTTAATGAAAGCTGGAAGCGACTCAATAAATAAAAAGGATTGGTATACTACCCTTGTCAATCTAATACAATTATTGGATCCAGGATAACATTGTATGATGATCAGTATTCGTTACCAATATCCCGATTACCATAATTCACCGGATGAAAACACCCTTCAATTTCTAAAATGCAAAGCTGTTGAGGTTTTGTTTAGTATACATTAAAGATAATTCGATTTTTATATTTAATTTTTATCGCTTCTAAAATTGTAAAATGGAAATAGTTGATAACAATACTAAAGAATTTTTAAGGCAGAATCAAACACTTGCACAAAGTGGCGATGACACTATGAACCTGGTTAGAAAACTAAAAGTATCATTAATTGATAATGCAACAGGTACCTTAAAAGCGTACGAAAGAGTATTACTTATTTATACCATTGCCTTTGTTTTGGGAATTCTACTAATTGTTACTGCTGTGGTTTTTGGTGCAATGGGTAAAACAGTATTATCTATTGCTTTTGGTGCAATGGGTTTAATTGATATTGTAACTTACTTTATAACGATACCCGCTAATAAAATACAGGAAAGCAGGAGTAATCTTTCCCAATTGCAGGTAGTGCTACTTGTTTGGTTAAAAGATTTTATTAATAATGATGGCCTAATGATCCAGCAAAATAACATACAAGGTGGTATATCAATAGAAGATTATCAAAAACTAACTGAAATAAATATAAACAATACCATTAAACTGTTGCGGCTGATTGAAGATGTGGCAGAACCTAAAAAATAAATTACCGGTAGCCGACTTATTTCCTTTCAAAGCCCTGTTGATTTTTCCATAGCTTCTGTGTAACGGTTACCCATTATATTTATATGTGCAGAAGCATTTTCAATTTCCTGTAATTCTTCGTCCGTTAAAAAAATACCAGCAGCATCATTGTTTTCAATTAACCGATGAAGTTTTGTTGTACCGGGTATAGGAACAATCCAGGGCTTTTGTGCCAGTACCCAAGCCAATGCGATTTGTGCTGAACTGGCATTTCTTTTTGAAGCAAATTGATTCAGTAAATCTAACAGGGCCTTATTGGCAATACGGGCCTCTTCCGTATATCGTGGTAGCGTAGAACGAATATCACCTTCAGCAAACTTTGTAGTTTCATCAATTTTACCGGCTAAAAACCCTTTTCCAAGGGGACTGAAAGCCACCAATCCGATACCTAATTCTTCAATGGTGGGGATGATTTCTTTTTCATGTTGTCTTGTCCATAGCGAATATTCACTTTGCAAAGCAGTAACAGACTGCACGGCATGTGCACGACGAATCGTTTGAGCACCTGCTTCAGAAAGACCAAAATATTTTACTTTACCTTCTTTAATCAACTCTTTTACTGTACCGGCCACTTCTTCAATGGGAACAGTTGGATCAACACGATGCTGGTAAAGTAAATCAATAGCGTGTACTTGTAATCGCTGTAATGAACCTTCCACTGCTTTTTTAATATTTTCAGGGCGACTGTTTATACCCACCATTTTACCATTCTGTATGTTGAAACCAAATTTTGTGGCAATTACTACTTCATCACGAAAAGGCGCTAATGCTTCGCCCACCAATTCCTCATTGGTAAATGGGCCATACACTTCAGCAGTGTCGAAAAAGGTAATGCCTTTTTCAACGGCTGTATGTATCAATGATATCATTTCTTTCTTATTAGCAGCAGGGCCATAACCAAAGCTCATTCCCATACAACCGAGGCCGATGGCTGAAACTTCGAGACCGTTGTTTCCTAATTTGCGTTTTTGTAGTTGTGTATCCATAATTATTCAGGTTAAAATATGGAACAAAGTTAACCAGGTACCAGACTAATAAATAACAAAAAGCAAACAGGTAATTACGAAATTCAATTATTTTTAAAAGAACGGAAGCGTTAGTGAAAGTGGGATACCAGCTTTGCCTCCCCGACTAATCGTTATTTTTCTTTTGTGGTAGGGCGGGGTTGTTTATGGTTTTGCACCTGTGGGATTGGGTTGTAATTACTTTAACTTTTGGAAATTGTTTGCGTAAATATTATTAATACTACTCTAAAATGTATTTATTAGATTGACCTCAGCTAAATAATTTTTAAACAGCAAATCAAGTTTTTTAATCAGCATTTCTCATTTCTAATAAAAATGAATTATTTTGTAAGAGACTAATTGCCTCTATGGTATTTTTGTTGCATCATACTCTTAAGTTTGGAGTTGGAAGAGGCTTTTGCAGAAGTAAGGATGGAAGGTGATAAAATCATCAAGGGTAAAAATGTAGAATTTAATATTATCAAACTTGTAACCATAGAAAATGTATACGGTGTATGGGCAGAAGATTTTCCGCCTTTACTAACCAAACGAAAAACGAAATAAAACAAATGCCCTACAACCCTAACATACATCATCGCAGGTCAATACGGTTAAAAGGATACGATTATTCGCAGGCAGGTTTGTATTTTGTAACAATATGTTGTCATAATAGGGAATGTTTGTTTGGCGAAATTGGGGTTGAAAATGTAAGGGTTGAAACTGTAGGGGTTGAAAATTTTCAACCCCTACAGTTTCAACCCTTACATTTTCAACCCCAATTTCGCC
>JANNEK010000283.1:0-1852 GCA_031378605.1 Chitinophagaceae bacterium
GAATAATAAGCTTTCTGTATTTCCAAGTATCGTTAATGATAACACGAATATCAGTTTTGCGGCTACTAAAACGACTACTGCAAAAATAAGTTTATATGATCAGTCGGGCAGGTTGATGATGAAAAAAGATATTACCGCACAGGCTGGTACTACCACCGTTGCGTTAACGGGTCTTTCTCAATTTTCAACCGGGCAATATTTTGTGGTGGTATCAAGTGAAGGAAAAAATTATACACAAAAAATTCAACGCACTAATTAATCGCATTCGTTTCTAATACATACATGAGCCCCCGTATTTCCATGCGGGGGACTTTCTATTTCAATCTGCTATTTTTTCAGTACTCACAGATTTAGTTGGGCTGAAGTATAAATAATTGAATATCGAAATCGGGATATATTCAGTCTAATTACTTTGTAGATCTACGAATTCCCCACCGTTACCCCTAATCGTATAAATATTTTTAAACTGCCAAAACTACCCAAAAATAAATTTAATTGTTTCGACCTGATTTTCAACCTTCTGAAAAAATACGGGTAAAAAAAGCATTAGTATATCTACGATGGCTATTGTATTTTCCGAAAATCCGTTTAATCTTTACATCAGTGTTTATATGTATGTATTGCTAGTTAGTTTAATAAATAGTTCTAAACATAAACGCTGAAATTTTTTCGAAGAACTATTAGCACCTAATTCCGAACCCTTTGAAATGAATGTTATGAAAACAAACTTTACCCTTTTTAAAATAACGTTTCTTACGTTATCCTTTCTTTCCCTTTTTTCTTCAAAAGGATTTTCCCAGCCAGATTATATATTCCAGAAGAGTTCCCTTGTTAAAGGAACTGATAATGCGGTTGGAGCCGTTTACCGTTTCCCCTCAGTAAAACCAGGCATTGATGCCATGGTTTCAATTGATTTTATCAGCGATGGAGTTAAAATTGCAGATTTTGATGATAACAAAAATGGTGGTTTTGATGAAGCCTTTCAACCCCGAATTAACGCTAAGGGTAAAACGAATGGCTATGTTGAATTTACCTTTGTATTTGTGAAAGAAGGAACAGAAGACGCGGTTGAAATGAGTGAAGTACCCGCAACATCAATTGATGTGGATGGAAATACCAGTACAAAAGATAGTATGCTGGAGTTTGATCAATATTTAACACCCGGTGCCTATCAGCTCGATTTTGATATGGTATCTACTGATTTGGCATTCACTTTTGATAAGGGAAGTGTAATGGGCAAAAACAGCCGTGGACTGGAAAAAACTGCCATTGATACATTGGCAAAAGAAGCAATGTATTCAGTTATATATCCAAATATAACAACTATGACTGTTCGAATTGGACTTGACAATCGGTTACCAGGTTCAACTACCCGTCAGCGAAGTATTTATTTTCAACGATTTTTCTTCCAGAATTCTTTTTTGCCTATTTCTAACCTGATTTCATTTTCTGGAAATAGAAACAATAACCAGGAAGTAGTGTTGAATTCTAAATTGCGCAATGAACATGATTATACGACTGCATCAATAGAAAAATCGAATAACGGATCTTCTTATTCGTCGATTGGTGTAGTAACTATTACAGGTAAGTCTTCAATGCAGTTTACCGACAACACAAAGAATAGTGCAAGTGCCTATTACAGGCTTAAATTGACTGATAAAAATGGTAAGGTTGGATACAGTACCGTACTCTTTATAAAAGCTGTGGACTTGAATAATAAGCTTTCTGTATTTCCAAGTATCGTTAATGATAACACGAATATCAGTTTTGCGGCTACTAAAACGACTACTGCAAAAATAAGTTTATATGATCAGTCGGGCAGGTTGATGATGAAAAAAGATATTACCGCACA
>JANNEK010000287.1:0-2120 GCA_031378605.1 Chitinophagaceae bacterium
CTTGTTGGAGTTAGCATGGTGAATTTCCTGTTCGGCTTCTTCTATAGTACCTTGTTCGGTTCCTTCACTGATAATTGCTTTAATTTCCTCCTCGGTTACCTGAGTATCTTTTGCTTTTATATTTAGAAGTTTAACCAGGAAATGAGTTGATTTACTAAGGAACCATATAAACGGGTACGTAGCTATGCTAACCATGCGCATTGGAGCGGCCATTAACTTAGCAATGGTTTCTGGTCGTGATAGCCCAATGCGTTTTGGTAAAAGTTCGCCCAATATCAATGAAAAATAAGTAATGATAATTACAATGATGGTGGTTGCAAGTCCACTGCTATAAGGCTTGAGCCATTCGTAGCCGTTGAGAAAACTTACAAAATCTGACTTTAATTTTTCGCCAGAATAAATACCTGTTAAAATTCCAATAAGCGTTATACCAATTTGTACCGTGGAAAGAAATTTATCGGGATGCTCCGAAAGATCCAATGCTTCTTTAGCTCTTTTATCACCCCGGTTAGCCTGACCTTCTAAACGTGCTTTTCTTGCAGACACGAGAGCAATTTCTGCCATAGAAAACATGCCGTTTAATAAAATCAAACCAAGAATTATCAAAATCTCAACCATCAGCTATTTTTATTTAACTAAACTAAGTATTCCTGTCTGTTTATGGAACAATTTAGCCATAAGAAATCCAATCAAACACCCTATCAATCCACCGCAAAGTACATCAAACGGATAATGTACTCCTACATACACTTGTGTATAAGCAATTATAACGGCCCATAAAAAAAACAGTATTGCCCACCTGCTGCATTTTTTTAGAGTAAGGAAAAAGAACATTGCCTGGGCAAAATGACTGGTAGCATGAGAAGAAGTAAAGCTAGAGCTGGTGGGACAATAGGTAATAAAAAATCGAATTTTTCCAATTACTTCAATATCCTGGCAGGGCCTTAAGCGCATTATATTTTCTTTGATAACCTGGCTACTGATAATATCTGCCAGTGCAGCAGTTAAAATAACACCCAATATCCACCACCATCCATCCTTTCCAAAATTAACAGTAACAAAAATTAATAAAAAAAAGTAGAGCGGAACCCAGAATAAGGTTTCACGCATAAAGGGTAAAACAGCATCAAAAAAAGCATTACCCCCTTGCTGATTGATATGTGTAAGTAACCACAAATCCACCGCTTGAATATGTTGCCAGAATGTTAATAGAATGGTGAGAGGAAGGAAAGACATAACTGCAAAAATAAATACTATAATTTTACTCCTTATTATTTTTAAAAATGAGGTTTTTGCATCTTCGAAGGCTAAACAAGTGGGTAATCTGGTCAGTCTTTGCAATGGTTGTGTTTATGACCCTTATGCGATTTCTTTTTTATTTTTCTTTTAATAATCAGGGAAACGGTTTTAAAAGCCTGGGAGCTACATTTTTTCTTGGTTTAAGGTTCGACTTGCGTGCTGCCTGTTTATTGGTGTTACCGATGTTTATACTTGGTCAATTTTCCAAACTCGATCCTTTTAAAAGCAATAGAGCCCGAAAGGGCTGGATGGTTTATTGGGTGATTTGTATGCTGGGATTGGTTTTATTTTATGAAATTGATGTTGCCCACTATGCCTATCTCTCTCAACGCCTCAACGCAAGTGCATTAAATTATTTACAGGACGCCGGGATTTCTAAAAATATGATTTGGGAATCCTATCCAGTTGTACGGTTACTATTATTGTTATTGGTTATTACTTTTTTAATGACCTGGGTAATTCGGTTAGGCTTTAGGTTCATTAATAAAAATGCAATAGTAACAAAAAGGATAAACAGGTTTGTTGAGTTCCCCATTCTTCTTTTAACCATAGTGATTTTAGTATTTGGAAAAATTAATCAATACCCGATGCGCTGGAGCGATGCATTTGGGTTGGGGAATGACTATAAGGCAAATCTTGCATTGAATCCATTTGAATCTTTTTTTAATACGCTGAAATTTCGAAACATTAGTTACGATGAAAAAAAAGTTAAAGAATTATTTCCTGTATTGGCAAAGTATTATGGTTTGGATCCTTCCTCGCCATTAAATTTTACCAGGAGGGTAATGGTGCCCGATAGTACGCAGATAGTAAAACCTAAT
>JANNEK010000442.1:0-11965 GCA_031378605.1 Chitinophagaceae bacterium
CAATGGTATTTGGCATTGGCCTATTTAAAAAACAACAATGCTACCGAAGCCATTAAACTGCTTAAAAAAATAGCTGATAAAAGTACCTTCCATAGGTACAAAAAAACTGCTCAAAACTTATTAAACGATTTGGAGTAGTAATTATATTGACATTAAACTTTGATAAACCTTAACTATATGGTTACGAAATCTTTGGCGTTTGCATTATTGATTATATTTTCTTGTAGTGAAGTATTGGCTCAGGAAATAAGTTTCAGAGATTCTATGATGTTTTATTATAGTAAGGGCAATTTTACAAAGGCTGTTATATGGGGTGAAAAAAATGCAGAGGCTGTAAAGCAGAAAGCAGGAGATCAGGATACACTGTATGGCGCTGCAATAGGTGATTTGGGTGTATTTTATTTTTCAAGTGGAAACTACATTGCTGCTAAGCCGTTATACTTAAAATCAGCAGATATTTTTAAACTATATTATGGAGAAAAGAACCAGCAATATGCTACCTCCTTAAATAACTTGGCAAGACTTTACAATGTAATAGGAGATCTTTCTTCTTCAGAATCTTTGTATCTGAAGTCGCTAAAAATTTATAAAGAATTAGTAGGCGAACAAAGCTCTGACTTTGCAAGAACTTTGGATAATTTGGCAGTATTATATAGCGAAGGGCAAAAATATTCATCGTGTGAAAAGATGTTTATACAAGCATTGGATATACGTAAGAAAATTTTAGGAAAGGAACATTGGGAATATGCTTTTTCACTTAATAATCTGGCATCACTTTACACTTTCTTAGGCAACTATGCTGCTGCCGAACCCTTGTTTGATGAGGCTATTCCAATACTAAAAAAACAATTAGGAAAAAAACACCCCGATTATGCAACCGCATTAGGCAATTTATCAATAGTAAATTCAAACCTTAAAAATTATATCAAAGCCGAACCTTTAGCTAAAGAAGATTGTGAAATAAAAAAAGAAATTTTTGGAGAAGAGAGCCAAGCTTATGCTTTAGCACTAGATAATCTTGCAGGGCTCTACTATCAAATGCGGAAAGGTATTGTAAGCGAGCAACTATATAAAAAAGCAATTGCTATCAGGAAAAAAATTTTAGGAACCGGGCATCTTGATTATGCTACATCATTACTTGGTCTTGCATTTTATTATACTTCTACTGAAAATTATTTTCTCGCTGACTCGTTATATAAAGAGGTTTTATCGATTCGAAAAAATAAATTAGGCGAAAAAAATGTAGCCTGTATGCAAGTACTAAAATATCAAGCTGACCTTTATATTTTGATGAAAAAATATTCAAAGGCAAGTATCTTAATCCTTGATATATTAACCGAAGAGAACATTTTTTTAAAGAATAAACTGGATTTTTTATCTGAAAAAGAATTATTAGAATATTTAAGGCAAAGGGAACCTGCATTTATTTTACCTTTTGCCTTATTATGGAATTATAAAACACCAAAACTTATACAAGCTGCTTATAACAGTCGGTTATTATTTAAAGGTGTTACCATCCAAAATACAAATGGCCTAAATAGACAATTATCCCAATCAAAAGATAGCTTATTGATAAAACTCTGGAAAGATTACAAAATTAATAAATCCTTACTCAATAGAGTTTTGACACAACCTGTCGCCACAAGAACTCTCAATGTAGATTCATTTAACAACATCGTCAATCAGCAGGAAAAAGAGTTATTGCGGCAATCTGCTGAATACAGAAATATGAAAGATAAACTAAACATCACTTGGCAAGATGTACGCAACAATTTGAAGTACAATGAAGCTGCCATTGAGTTTGTAAGTTTTAGATATGGGTTATCGGACACAATGCTAAATACGGCCGCAATGCTGATTAGACCAAACGATACCGTGCCATTTTTTATAAAACTATTTGAAGAGGGTGAATTAAAAATGGCCCTTAATAATTTTGCCTACAAAGCCCTTGTAATAAACAGCAATACTAAAAAAAATAATGAACACAATATTTTAAAAAAAACAAAAAAGAATATTTACAATTTACTTTGGCAACCATTAGAAACCTATTTAACAAAAACTAATACAATTTATTTTGCACCAAATGGGATACTACAAAACCTAGCTTTTGCAGCGATCCCAACTAAAAATGGCGCTTTACTTTGCGATAAATATAATTTAGTGCAGCTAGTTTCTACAAGGCAGGTAGTAATAAAAGACAGTAATACCCAAGCCCCCGCTTCCATCGCTTTATTTGGAGGCATTAATTACAACAAACAAAATACTGATACTACTATTGCTGTACCTGCCGACCCTTACGCTTTTGTATATAGGCAAAACCGGAGCGCAGGTGTTGATAGTTTTTCTTATCTGCCCGGCACTTTACAAGAAGTAGAAGACATTAAACGGAAGATGGAGTTACAACAAAAAAAAGTTTCTATTTATAGCGGCATAATGGCTACTGAAGATGCTTTTAGAAATATTGGTGGTACCAGTTCGCCTACAGTAATTCATTTTGCTACACATGGCTTTAACATACCCACCCCTACAACACAAAATAAGTTTAATAATAGCTACAAGTTTAGCGATAACCCACTATTACGAAGTGGTCTTGTACTTGCCGGTGGCAACAAAGGCTGGAAAGGCAAGAGCAATTTTGATGAGGACGATGGTATATTAACTGCCATAGAGATATCATCGGTATCATTACCCAATACAAAATTGGTTGTACTTTCTGCCTGCGAAACCGGTACTGGAGAACTAAGAGGTAGCGAGGGAATATTTGGATTACAAAGAGCTTTTAAATTGGCGGGGGTCAATTATATAATGGCTTCTTTGTGGCAGGTACCTGATAAGGAAACAGGGATATTTATGAATCTTTTCTATGCCAATTGGCTGGCTGGCAAAAATATCCGGCAGGCGTTTACTATTACCCAACAGACTATGCGTAAAAAATATGCACCGTATTATTGGGCAGCGTTTACATTGGTACAATAGTACTTTTACAGCGTGTTACCAACCTTACACATAATCTGCCAAAATAAAAAAATTAATCAGGGTGATGATAACCTACTGGTTATTGCTATTAATAAAATAGTAATAACCAAAAATGCTGCAAATACCCAACCATCAAATATTTAGCAAAGGCAAAACTTATTCAGCATTGGCACAACAGTATTTGCCCGAAACAATTTTGCCTGCTGCTATTTCCGCAGCAGACCAGCAGGCTGTGTTGCAACAGTTGGATACGCAATTAAAAAAAGAACAATTTTACTTTGTAACTGATGTAAAAACGGGTGCAATAACCCATTGCAAAGGCATTAACCAATGGGTGGGTTATACCGATGCCCATTTTACACAAAAAAAATATCTCCACATTATTAATCCGGCACACGCACTACTTCAGGGATTTTATGCCACTGCTTTTTTTGATGCACTTATAAACAAGCAACTTACAACACAATTTTTACGGCCCACTTGTATAACCACCCTTGCTTTAAAAAATAAAGCCGACAAATATATTTACTGTAAGAGGCAATGCTATCCATTTCAGGTAACAGGTTGCAAAAAAATGACTGCCTATATTAGTGAGTTTACAATTATAAAAGAACTTACGAATGAAGAGTACCATACCAGAATTTATGATAATGCCGAACTACCCAACCACCAGAACGACATTGTAAAAAAATTAGTACAAAAAAAATTTGAAGATGTTCGTGGCTTTTCTATACAGGAACTACGGATATTAAAAAGGTATGCAGCACCCGAAAACATAACCAGCGAAACAATTGCCAAAGCATTTAAAATAGAAAAAACTACGGTTGACACTTACAATAAACGGATACTGAAAAAAGCTGAAAATATTTTTGGACTAAGCTTTGGCGATGCTAAAAAAGTAGCCGCCTATTTTAAACGCGCAGGATTGTTATAAAAGAATTAATAAGTACCTATGGTGGGTACAATGAACTATCAACAGAAAATTATTTTTGATTAATCTAAAAAAAATGAAATGACAAAAACAACCCTACTCCTTATGCTCTTTAGTGTATCAACGCTGGTTTGTATGGCTCAAAAAGGCGGTTATAGTAAAGGCGATAAATTATTAAATGCAGGCATTGGCATAAACTCGTATTATGACCGGGGTATTCCTATTGGTGCTTCTTTTGAAGCAGGCGTTAGCAATGAAATAAGTGTTGGTGTAAATGTAGATTTCGTATCAAGCAAATACGATTACGCCTATACCTCTTCTTACAAATTTACTGCCATTTATTTGGGCCTGAGGGGCAGCTATCATGTAAACGAATTACTGAATATCGCCAACGAAAAAATTGATTTGTATGGTGGTGCAACGCTTGGTTTCAGAAGTTTTAAATGGAAGGACGCGTATTCGAATTCAACATTAAGTGGCCGTTATGGTAGCGGCATTTATGCAGGTGCCTTTATTGGTGGTAAATATTATTTCACTAAAAATGTGGGTGCATTTGCAGAGTTGGGTGCAATAGGTTCTACAAATGCAAGAGTAGGGTTGGGGTTTAAGTTTTAGGTCTTATAAACCTACCATCCGATTCACCTGATTACAAAAAATTGATAAAAATAAATTATGAATAAGTGCTACTTTTTATGCAGATGGTTATTTGTTATTGTAGTTTTTAATTCTTGTACTAAAAGCAATATTATTGACGCCAGTTCGCCAACTAAATGCAAGATTAAATCAATAAAAGCTACCAACCTTGATAATAACACATATAACACGATAACGTTTGAATATTATAACGATGGGCGCCTTAAGACTCAAACTACAAGTTCATTTAATTCAAATAATATAGAAACATTCAATCATACTGAAACAGGTACTTATGATGATAACAGGCGAAGCATTAATACAACTTACGTTGGTAAAATTAATACCGACATCTCATCAGGAAGTAAAACGATTTTTTTAGATGATAATGGTAATGCAAAATCTTTATCTACAATTGATAAAATGAGTTCAGACCCCATGCCAGCCTATGATACAATTATTTTCAGCTATAATTCGAATCATTATTTAATCAAGGAATCTTCACCCGATGGCACAGACAGAAGTGAATATGAATATTTTAATGGAAACAGGATATCATCAACAGATGTAGTTATAAATCAAAATGGTATTACTGAGATAATAGGCGGTGAAACGTACGAGTATACCGACAAGCCAGATTATGGTGAATTGTACTATTCGCAGGGAATTTTTTCTTTTAAAAAAGGACTTCGTAATAGACTTCTTGTACAAAAAATACATTCATATATAGATTCTCCGCTGTTTCCGTTTAACTATGATTTCAATCAAATAAATACATACGAGTCTTTCAACGATTTAAAATATCCTACCCGCATAACTTATACCCGTACGGGCAATGTTCCTTTTGGCCTTCGTAACGGATCAATTATAATTGATTATTACTGTGACTGATTCCGATATTCATTACTTATAAAATAAATTTTAAACTATTAAAACAATTCAAATCATACTTTATGAAAAAAAATTTACTACTGCTTGTGATTGTAGTTAACAGTACTCTTATCTATTCTCAAAAAGATGAAAAATTCAAATTAGAGGAAGTAAAAAAACAATGTGCCAACCTGCCGCTTGAAAGCAGAGTGAGGCTTAGCGTTACCCGTTTCAGCGTTACTACAGCTACCAACGATGTTGCTACTACCACTAACACTCAGGAAAATAATACCCTAAAAAAATTATCCATCATTTTGGGAAGTGGAAGTGATGCACCCGTGGCCTCAAAAATTCCTCCGGTATTGGGTGATAATCTATCAACAATGCTCACAAATGCTTTACAAGGTGTAAACTGTTACCGGGTATTAGAAAGCCTTAGTAATAATGAAGACCTTACAAAAGAAGTAGATGCTGGAAACGGGAAGTATAGTTCTAAAAACACTCCCAAAGCTGGTAAACAACTTGGCGCACAGATAGTAGTAACCGGCGAAGTAATTGAATATAGTATAAAAGAAAAAGGTGGAAATGTTTTAGGAGTAGGTTCAAAAAAGAAACGTATTAAAATGGGGTTTAATTTAAAAATGATTAACCCGGAAACAAGGGATATCATTGCGTCGCATGTATTTAGAGTAGAATCGAGAGCAGAAAAAAGTGTATCTGTTCTTGGATTGGTTAGCAGCAGCGATTCTGATCCTGCCGTAGCAGCAGTAATGGAAGATGGTGTAATACAAGCCGTAGAATATATGGCAAAAATGAGGGATTCTTTAAACCTTACTGCTAACGGTCAGTTTGCCGGTAACACCGGTTCGGGTACTAATGGTAGTAACGATACAGAAATAATCTTAAAAAATGCCAACTACACCTCTTTTACAGCCTTTGCCAGTATGATTGCTGACATAACGGGATATAAGTCGATGGAAAAATCATTAGATGATGGTATTGGAATATTTACGATTACCCATACCGGATCCTCTGATACACTCTTAGATGAGCTAAACAAAAAAATTGGTAGTAAATATGAGGTTACCGGTTTCTCTAAAGAAAAAATTGAATTGAAAGTGAAGTAAATCTGAAGAATAAAGTTAAACGTGATCATTCTTATTTCCCTTCAGCAATTTTATAAATTTTAATAGCAATACCAAGTTTCTGATTTACGTGCATATATACACCTGAAGCTTTACCTTCCAAATCAAGTTATCGATTACGAATTGATATTTCTGAACGACATTATTATTTACAGAGGCCGGTACTTCGCCTATTTTTTCAAAATTAATTGCATCTACACTTTTTTGTACCTCAAATAAATATTAATAAGAGCATAATTTAGTGATACATAAAGATATTTTTTTTGTATTTGTGTATGATAAAAAAGCGAGGTACAAAAGATAGTCAGGAAACGAAAAGACTTTTAGTTGTTTCATATTTGAAGTCAAAGACAGGAACTCATCAGGCAGCAGCAAATTTGTTTCACTTATCGAAAAGTGCTGTAGATAAAATATGGACCCGTTATCATAAAAAAGGAAAAAGGGGATTAATATCAAAAAAGCGAGGTGCTCAGAAAGGGAAAAAAATAGATGGCGAGCAAGCTGCCGAAATTCGCAGGTTAGTAAAAGATAAACTGCCAGATCAATTAAAATTAGCATTTGGACTATGGACAAGAGAAGCTGTACAACAATTAATAAAGAAAAGATTTGATATAGAACTATCAAGATGGCAGGTTGGAAGATATTTGAAAGATTGGGGGTACACACCTCAAAAGCCTATCAGTAAAGCATTTGAACAAAAGCCAGAGAAAGTAAAATTATGGTTAGAAAAAGAGTTTCCTTCAGTAAAAAGAAGAGCTAAAAAGGAAAATGGTATTATTCACTATGGAGATGAAACAGGAATGCGCAGCGACCACCAGGCAAGAAAAAATTATGCACCCAAAGGACAAACACCTGTCATTAAAAAAACAGGGAAACGATTCTCATTAAATATGATATCAGCAATTAGTAACAAGAGACATTTACAATTTATGATAATTGATGGTAGATTTAATAGTGAAATTTTTCAAACCTTTTTAAAACAGATGATAAAGTATAATAGGCAAAAAATATTCTTTATTACAGATGGGCACCCGGCGCATAAAACAAAAAAACTAAATGAATGGTTAGCTGAAAATAAAGATCGGATTGAAGTACTTTTTCTTCCACCGTATAGTCCTGAATTAAACCCACAGGAATATGTAAACAATGATGTGAAGACAAATATTATTGGCAAAAAGAGAGCTGTAAATAAGGAGCAAATGCACGCAAACGTTGACGATTTTATGAGTAAAAGAAAAAACGATAAAAAGCAAGTGCAAAAATATTTTCACGTAAGCTATGTTCAGTATGCAGCTTAGGAAATTTGGTAGCACTAAATAACTAAACGATTAATAACATCCGTCTTTATAGTTACGATGATATTGCTATTGGTAAAATAAAAGCGAGAGAAAAACACGTACTAAAATACTACTCAAATCACTTTTTAGCCGGTTTGGAAAATAGCTGGTTAATTTTGCCAAAGTTGATTTAATCATTCTGAAATGCTTAAACTCTAGTTGTGTTGCCTGTGTGTCTTAGTAGTTTTATTTTCCCCGGATTGATATTCCTTAAATCTTCTCTCAAAATTATTAGTCAATCCAGCATAAATATAATTTTTAGATAAGCTTTTAATGGCATAGACAAAAAAATAGTTCGATAATGTTTTCGCTAATTAAAAACAATTGCTGCATATATCTACAGCAATTGTTTTTAATTCGTTAATCCACATGCCAACGCTTATTGTACCACAAACTTCGTATTGCTGATTTCATCTGAGGTTGTAATTCTCAACAAATAAATACCTGGGGCCATACCCTTTTGTTTTAGCCCCTTTAGGGCAATCGAATGCAGGCCCTTTGTTAATTGCTGATTTTGGCGCATTAGCAAATGCCCTGAAAGGTCTATTACTTCTATACTGACAGTTATATTTTTTGGCATACTAAATTGTACAAATAGATCATTAATAACCGGGTTAGGATATAAAGTGAAATTCATCCGGTTGTTAATAACAGTGATATCAGTTGCCACTGAATTAAAATTGCTGTTTGCCAACGTTGTGGTACCACATCCATTAGGGTTATAGTTCTGCCCTTCACAAGAAGAAGTTTGATCATACCCTGATTTTTTGGCATACTGATGAAAACTCAGATAAATTGAATCAACAACGGAAATGACCCCATCATTATTTTTATCTTGTAAAAAAATAGCCTGGCAGGCAGTATTACTAAGCACCTGGTAATCGTTGTACCGGAGCGTATCATTTGATTGGGTTAAGAACAATCCCAAAGCAAAATTCGACAATGATTGAATGGTGTTTTGTTCAAATTTACTGTTACGTAACCGGTAAATAAATACTTCCGGATAGCGTTGAGAAGCGTCTGTAACACCATATTGATTATTGGCTCTTGCTCTTAATACCGGATCTATTATAAAATTATTTTGTATTGTAGTATTTTTTATTGTACATCGTTCCACCCAGGAAGTAGGGTTATTGCTCCCAAAATAAAGCCCGGCGGTTAAATTATTCCGGAACACATTACTGTTAATAACATGATAGCCGCTGATACTATTAGGCTGCTCGTTTCCCACAGATAAGCCCGTGCCATTATTATATGATTCGTTATCATCCACCAATACGCTTCTGGAACCATCTAAATAAATACCAGCAGATACGGCAATCGGTGAAATATTACGGTAAACAGTATTGCTTCGGATAAATCCGTTTTTGGAAAAATTATTGGGAGTGGTAACAGTAAAGTTTGGGTCATCGACAATCCACTGATAGTTCCCTGCTGCTACGATACCAATATTGGCATTATCGAATACCAGGTTATTGTTTACAGCAAATGAATCCACATTGCCATTAATGGCAATAGCCTCTGAGTAGCCAGGAACATTATTATACACCGTATTGCTATCAATAAGTATATTTCGAATAGATGTATCCGTTGTTCCTAATATTACCAGCGGATTCAGATTATCGGTTGGTTGTGGAATCATTTGTTTTGCACTGTTTCTTGTCCATGCCAAATCATAGATCTCATTCTTTTTTATGATAATGTTAGACGATTTGCCACTAACAATGATACCAAAGCGCGTATCTTTTATCCCTATTGATGGGGATGCATTTTGTAAGGCAGAGTCATTTGTCATTTTAGTCAATTTCAGTCCTTCTATCCGAATATATTTTGCATCGGTTATAGATATAAGAGCTGAAAACTTTGCTGTAATATTACTCCCATCTAAAATTGCATTCTCGCCGGGGTAATTACGGATAGTAAACCATTGATTATTTGTACCCCGATTGGATCCGATAAAGATTCCATTTACGGAGGGTTTATGCCTGCCGGCACGCAGGTGAATGGTTACCGGTGCATTAATCAGCCGGGAAGGCACATAGGTATAATTAATCCCGGCTAAATCATTTGCTTTTTTGATAGTGCGCCAGGGTTTGGTAATAGAACCACTTCCCGTTGTATCGTTACCTGTTAACGCAACATAATAATTAGACGCAACGGAAGTAGTATTTGTTGTAATTAAACCCGATTTAGTAATAGCTGTATTACCAACAGCATCTCTTACAAACTCGCCCCAGCCAGGTGCTGAATTTCGTAATGTATCATTTGCAATTGTAACGCCGGTATTGTTAACGAGGTATATTGCATCTACAAAATTGCTGGTATTATTCACGGTGGGGTATCCATACTCGGCTACGGTATTTGTCCAGCGAAGTGTATCAAAAACACAATTACTTATTTCAATATTTTGTGCATTTTGCACATTAATAACATAACCATTCGTATTTTTTAAACTACGGAATACCAGGTTTTTTAATTTCACATATCTAGCCCCGCTGATGATAAGCATATTTGGGTAAAAAGAAGTGGTCGCTAATTTGCTTCCATCAATAAATACTTTGCCTTCATCTCCTACATACGGGCGCAAGGTTAAATATTTTCCATTAGCGCCACCATTGTTACTGCCAATGAATAGTTGTGTTAAAAAATTAGTAGAATCAATTGTATAAATACCCCGTTTAATATACACAACGGCTTCTTTTGTAGTATCCCTTGTTCTGTTAATGGCATACCAAATCTTGTTCCAGGGAGCAATTGCCGTACCATTTCCATTGGTGCTGCTGGAGCCATCAACATAATACTCAACAATTGTTTGGGCTTGCGTTATTACCTGGAATATCAGAAAGCAAAAAGAAATAAGTGTAATTGTCTTTTTCATAATTTGAATTTTATTGTTACTAAATTAATAACATGATGCTTTTAATAATAGTCGGGTAGATTAGCCAGAAGTTCGTTCGTATTTGCAAAAAATTATTGTCTATATACAAATGCGCGACAACAAATTTTTTATACTCAATTATTACTATATGCGCAATAACAGTGCCTGAACATCGCGCAAACGTTTGACGTACTTTCAGTTCACACAATCGCTTGCATTAGATTAATTTCAAACAATCGTTTGCCAAATAAAAAACGATCCTATTGATTTTTTATTGAACCAACGAAATGCATTACTCAAAACATAATCCGGCTTTAGTATTGGTAAAAAGCATATCCGTTAACGTGATTAGCTAATTAATTATATATATATATTTTAGGGATAGATAGAAACAATCAAAATAAATAAAGTTTTCTTACTGATCTACGGTTTGGGTTAAGACTTCTATGAAAAAGAATTGGGGAGAACGGAAAAAGACTATTACAACCTTTTGCTACGAAGCTGTCCAATGTTCTATACCCACACGAATAGCTATGTATAGAGACATAGACTGAAAAAATCACACCTCGCTAATTGACAAAATGGGACTAATAACACTAAATTATTTTCATATTTTAAAACTTTCCAATAACAGCTGTTCCCCCTTCGCTTTTAATTCTTATACGCTTGGTATATCTTCCTTTTTCGGGGTATGTTCCCGCTTTTAGAATCATATTAGCACCGTTCCAAATTGGATAATAATTATAAGCTGTATTGAAAGAAGCAAAAGGATTCTCCCTTGTGCCTGTTCTTGGGAAAGTTGGAGGATCTTTACCGTTATTTTTATCAATAATAATATTCGAGCTAAAATGGTGAAAAAAAAGCTCGTCATCGCAACCGGTTCCGCCATTGGTATAATGGTCGTGCAAAACATGCAAACTGCCTCGAATATTTGGATCACTGTCGTCTTCTAAATCCCAAATAGTAAGCCCTTCGGGAGTATCAGTTCCGCCACCAGTCAAGCAAAAAGAACATGTAGGGTCATAGTCATAATTAAAATATTCTGCGAGATTTGAATTTTTTACTGACTGCTTCAATCTAGTCCAATTGTTTGTTTCTATTGCATGAATACCATCCATTGGGGTCCAAGGTGCGCCATTACCTGCACAATATCCTCTACCTGAAATCAAATAAAGCAATTCCCCGCTTTCTGTAA
>JANNEK010000020.1:0-5995 GCA_031378605.1 Chitinophagaceae bacterium
CCATACCTGGTTGGCATGTAGGTGATGAAGACAATGGAATATGGAAGTTGCGAGCAAGTAATTTCCTTGAGTTTTACTTAGAGCCAAAGGAAAGTAGATTATTTTTAGTTTATACAATTATTAAACTAACTGACAAAAAACTTGTACTGAGATCTAGCTTTGAGAAAAACAATAAGAATGATATTATATTTCTACGTCTCCAATAAACTTCTGCCAACATCGGGTTTTGTGCAATTGGGGTGGACGAACATAATCTCAACTTTATAACTTTATTCAAATTTAGTCTGGGCTAGACGCTTAATATTCAACATATTGTTCTAACTTAAATTCAGTATCTTTAATCGGCATTTGTACCGGGCTGGACGAATTCTATTTCCCCAACTGCTACAAAGCCCAGAACGTTAGCTGAAACCGCCTGCGACCTATAAAATTTGGAAAATATACTTTTTGTATATACTTTTACCAAAATACGACATATGAAGAATCTCTCTCTAAAAATGGATGACATTATTTTCAATGAGACAGAAAAAATTACGTCTAAAATTCGTAAAAACAGGAATCGGTATATTAATGAAGCGGTAGAGTTTTACAACCTCCTTCAAAAAAGAAAATTCATTTCCAGACAATTGCAAAAAGAGTCCAAATTAGTCCAGGAAGAATCAATGAAAGTACTTGCTGAATTCGAAAAGTTTCGCGATGAAAATTAAGCAATATGAAATCTGGATCGCTGATCTAAATCCTAGATTTGGTACAGAAGCAGGTAAAACCAGACCAGTATTAATTATTCAAACCGATTTACTTAATAAGTTTCACCCCTCAACTATTATCTGTCCTATAACAACAAATATAAAACCCGAAGCAGAAATTTTAAGGGTACATTTAGCTAAAGGGACTTCCAAATTAAAAGAAGATTGTGATATTATGATTGATCAGGTTCGTTCAATTGATAACAAGCGCTTAATAAAAAAAATTGGTGAGCTCAAGCAGCATGAAATAGACATTGTTAAGGCAAATCTTTTAATTATACTTGACATTTAACGGCGCTTCAACTAACATTGGGTTATGTGCAATTGGGGTTAACAAATATGTTCTCAGCTTTATATCTTTAATCGGCATTTGTACCGGCTGGACAATAACTATTTCCCCAACTGCTACAAAGCCCAGAACATTAGCTTCTATGTATCTGGACACTCTCTATGAAATAGTCATTTTCATAAAAACTCTTACCATGAAAAAAAAGATATTATCGTTGTGTTTGTTCCTGCTTATTATAACATATACCTCATCTCAGACGTCGAAGATCGCTTTTAAAATATATATAGGCCCAAGTATCACAAAATCGTTTGTACAGAATGTGGTCATAAAAAACGACACAACAACTTTTACAGACAAAGAATATCCCATAAAGCTGAGATACAACCTTGGAACAGAAATATCTTACAACTTTGCTCCCACCTGGGCTATAGCAACTGATCTGGCTTTTCAGTCAAAAGGGTTCTTTGGAATAAAATACTCGCGTTTTGAGAACGGTATTTTAACCAACGTTTCAAAACTAAACACAGAAATGTTTCTTCTCGAAGGAGCGATTTCAATCGAAAAAACAATCAAGCTTACAAAACCAGACAATAGAATTACAATTAATGTAGGCTCATTTTATGGATATCAAATCATTGATCTTGGTGGAATATTCAAGCGACAGACATATGACGATCTAGGAGCTTCTGTCGGCATCGGTTTCATGAGAAAGCAACTGTTTTACAAAGTTGTATTTGAAAAAGGATTTGTTGACGTGGATAGAGATCCATCAAGATCGTTTAGGACTAATGTAATGCTATTAAAAATAGGTTACGTCTTTTATAAACTATAAACAACGTTTCATAAGGTACACAGCAGTTAACAATATTGAGCAGCGGTTGTGGGCGGACGGAATTCTTCCCAAACAACAATTAGACATATCCGCTAGCGTCAACTCTATTTCGACACTTCAAACTTTGAAAAGTCAGATAATGAAAATAAATACTCTTCTATTTTTAAGCATACTGACAGTGTTAACCTCATGCAATGGACAGACCACCTCTCAAAATGGGAATGAGGCTTTAAAAAACTATAAAACAACTATTGCTAAAGGCGACACCGTTTCAGCACTTGATAAAACTATCTGGATTATTTTTCAAGACCAGAACAATCACTACTGGTTCGGAAGTAATGGACAAGGTGTATATCGCTATGACGGCAAAACTATCCTTCATTTTTCAACCAAAGACGGATTACTTAACGACAGCATTCGAGGAATTAATGAAGACAAATCAGGTAACGTTTTCATTGCTAGTTTGGGTGGCATCAACAAATTTGATGGACAACGATTTACTACATTGCCAATACTTGAAAGTACTGACTGGAAACTGGATTCGAATGATTTGTGGTTTTCTATCCTGGGCAAAACTGGAGAAAACGGTCCTTATCGTTATGACGGCAAATCCTTGTATCATCTAAAATTTCCAAAACATTATCTCGAAGACGAATATTATAAAAATTTCCCCAATATGCCATGGAGCCCTTATGAAGTTTACACTATTTATAAAGACAGCAAAGGAAATATTTGGTTCGGCACTTCCAACTTTGGTATTTGCCGATTCGATGGAAAATCGTTAAGCTGGATGTATGAAGAACATTTAACTTTAATAGAGGGTGGAGGGTCGTTTGGCATTCGCTCCATCATTGAGGATAAAGAAGGAAAATTTTGGTTTTGTAATACCAGCTATCGTTACAATATCCTTCCTGCCAGTTCAAACGAACAAGACAAAATCTTAATCAATTACAACCGAGAAAAAGGTATTGAAAATTTAAAGGAACCTCAGGGAAAGGGTAAAATTTATTTTATGTCTGCCATTGAAGATAATAATGGGGACATGTGGATGGCAACTTATAACAAAGGCGTTTGGCGATATGATGGCAAAAACACAACTCACTACTCTGTTAAAGACGGTGCTAATGAAATTACTTTATTCTCTATTTGCAAAGACAAACAAGGTAACATATGGCTTGGCACACACGAGGCAGGAGTATATAAATTCAATAGCAAGACATTTGAAAAATTTAAACCATGACAGAAAAAGGAGTATGCCGATAACTTGGGATTTTGTGCAAGGGAGGGCGGAATTCTGTTGGGCTTTTAGTTACCCTATAAACATACCCTAAGACTTTAAGGGTTGACAAAAAAAGACCTAAAACTACACTTGATACAGTTGGTAATTTGAGAGCAACTTATATCTAATTCCAAGCATTAAAAACTTAACTTTGAACAAATAACAGGAATAAATTAGATAATGGCATCATTCAAAACAGACGAGAGCTTTTTAGAGAAAATTTCAATAGGAGCAATTGGGACACAACAAGTATTTTCAATCCTAAGACAACTTGGACACCAGCCAATTGAACTTGAAAGAGGTTCAATGAACTATAAAATATGGAAGAAGATTAAAATAAAAAGAATCCGTGTTCCAGATATACTTTGTGTTGACAACGGAATCCGAATTGAATCAAGAGCTAAAACAAACCTTGAAATTTCAATGTCTCATTCAACTTCTGACCCCGAAAGAGGTTGGGATTTTGGAATGAAAGACAACGACTATGTTGCTTTAGTCGTTTGTGAAAAGTTTGGCGACAAGCCAATTGACTGGAAGGCTGACCATCTTGTTCAGTTTATTTCAATAAAAGAATTACGACAAGCTGAAAAACAAGGTCAAGTAATTTTTATTAAAGCCAAAGGAGCACAAGAAGGTTTTGAAGCAAGAATAAATTGGCCAGCAGGGCTTGCTTCTTCGGAAGGAACCGTTACAGAAATTGGCAATACCATTAAATATAAAACTATCGGAGGCAGAACAAACTTTGTTCGCTTGACAAAAGGAGGGAAAACACTTTCCCCTTTGGTGAAAGTTGGAGACAGAGTTTTTCCCAATCAAATTTTAGCTTCTGTTATTAAAGCACAACAAACAATTCCGACAGCCAAGGTAAACGCTGATTTTTTTCTTGCCAATCTTTCAAGTTTAACATTGAGCGACCGATACGCTGCAGCAAAAGCGTTGAGTTACTTTAATGAGAAAAAAATTGTAACAGCTTTGCAAGCAAAACTTGCAGACGATGCCGAACATATTTATGTAAAATTAGAAGCAGCCGCAAGCCTATCACGATTTGGAATTGAAGATGGCTACAATTTTATCAAAATCTGCCTCAAAGACAACTATCTCCAAAATGTTCTTGAATCTGTAATCGTTCTTGCAGAAATAAAAACTGACACAGCTTGTAAAATGCTTTGCGACATTTTACTTGATGAAAATTTTGATGCAGAAATAAGAGCGGGTGCGGCTTGGGGACTTGGAGAACAGCAAAACAAATCTGCTCTGAGAGCAGTAGTAAATAGTTTCAATTATGTTGATACAAATATCAAAATTGAAGCTGCAAGAGCATTAGCCAAACTCACAAAGAATTTCAGTCACGACATTTTCAAAACATTTGAGAACTCTACGCCAACTGAAAAGCCAGGTATTGCCTGGGCTTTAACAAAATCAACTTCAATTAATCTTGACCAACTTATTTCAAATCTCAACGATTTGGATTCACGACATTGGGTTTCGTTCATCATAGGTACACATGGAGAAGAAAGATATATTGCTGAGATAGAAAAATTGAAAAACAAAGACCCCGAAGTTTATTTCGCAGTTACTCTGCTTTGGAAAATAATGACAAGTTGGACTCACGACCTTAAAGAATATTAATATGTTTGGAACGAACTTTTTATACAAAACAAAAAAAGGAAAAGCAGTTGTTGGTGATTCATTAGAATTAATGAAATCAATGCCTGACAATTCAGTTAACCTTGTAATTACATCGCCACCTTTTGCTCTTTCGAGACCTAAGGAATATGGAAACAAAGACCAAGCTGACTATGTTGATTGGATTTTAGAATTTACGAAGGAGGTAAAAAGAATAATCACCGATGACGGAAGTTTTGTAATTGATTTGGGTGGTGCTTACGAAAAAGGTAAGCCGATTCGTTCGTTGTATAATTTTCGGCTACTAATTAGAATGTGCGATGAACAAGGCTGGAAATTAGCGGAAGAATTTTTTTGGTACAACCCTGCAAAATTACCTTCACCTATTGAGTGGGTGAACAAAAGGAAAATAAGAGCAAAGGATTCCGTTAATACAGTTTGGTGGCTTTCAAAATCAGACTTTCCAAAAGCAGACGTAAAGAAAGTTTTAACGGAGTATTCCGCCAGAATGAAAAAATTAATTGAAGACAGTGCAAAATATTATACACCAAAGAAAAGACCATCTGGACACGATATTAGTGACAGTTTTGGAAATGACAATGGCGGTGCAATTCCTTCAAATCTTTTACAAATCCCCAATACAGAGAGTAATTCAAAATATCTAAAATACTGTAAAGACTTAGGTATTAAAGGACATCCAGCAAGGTTTCCATCTAAATTGCCTGAATTCTTTATTAAGTTTTTGACAGACGAAGGCGATTTAGTTCTTGATATTTTTGCAGGCTCAAACACTACTGGTTGGACAGCACAGCAACTTAACAGAAAGTGGCTTTCGTTTGAATTAGACCATCAATACTTATCTGCTTCTGTTCTTCGGTTTTTAGACAAAGAACCATTTGAAGATGTAAGACCAAAGTATGAAATATTGCAACTTGATAAAAATGCTGAAATAGATGCAGAAGGATTTTTAAAGCAGTCAGTATTGTTTGAATCAGAAGCAATTTATGTACGCACAATTACAAAACCTAAAAGAAGGGCGAACGCATAACATGCAGTTTGCCAAAAAGGTGGCAGACGGAAGCCGTGTTTCAACTTTTGTTTTTTAATTTGGCTTCATATATAGCTTGACGTTATTAATTTAGCTATATGCATATCATCAGCTTTTATTTATAAATTTAGCTTCCGTTAGCCGAGCGGAGGGAATTCTATTGCCCCATTTCGAC
>JANNEK010000064.1:0-6471 GCA_031378605.1 Chitinophagaceae bacterium
GCCTCCGGGGGCTTGTTTTATTGCTGCAATAACCAGGTATTGTTTTATTTTCCAGGTCATTTTATGGCTGATCGTAGTATCTCCCTTTCGGGTTTCTTTTTCCATATAAATTCTGCTCACTTTATCATAAGACTTGCTTGGCGAAACGTAAACAATTACTTTTCGCAAAGAAGTTGTAGTACTATCTGCTATATAAATGAAATTGAGCATTTGCGTGGTTTCATCCATCAATGAGGTTTCAGTAAACCGGTTATAAAAAATGGCTGAATCCAGATCGGGCAAAAGGAATTCATTGGCGAGATTTTTAAACGCTTCCGGTTGAATGAATGCGGAGTCCTGCCTTTTTCCTTCTATTGTCTTCAATAATATACCACCT
Source organism: Chitinophagaceae bacterium (assembly GCA_031378605.1). Classification (GTDB taxonomy): domain Bacteria; phylum Bacteroidota; class Bacteroidia; order Chitinophagales; family Chitinophagaceae; genus Endoryza. The sequence continues at coordinate 377 of JANNEK010000064.1, forward strand.
GCAAAAGAATCAACCTGTTTAATATCTTCTTTAATAAAATCAGTAATGGGCAGATAAGATTTTTCCTGTTCGGAAATACTATCGGCATCGGCCTTTTTTACAGAATCATTTTTACAGGCATAAAAGCTAATCATCACTAACAGAATAATCGCTTGATTTTTCATTCGATAAAATTAGGTATTTGGGCCGGGCTTGTAAAATTGAAAAAGCCGCAACAAATAATGTTAACGGCTTTTTTCTAATTAATTAATTATTTTATTTAACGGATAGCTTTACTAATACCAAATTTTATTCCGTATTCTGTAAGAAATTCTTTTACAGGATATTTATCATCATAAGATGACAACAACTGGTAACGTAATTGCGGACCGAGCTGAAATTTTAAACCAGCCGTTTTATAGGAAACAAAAGCCTCGGCACCCGTATTTACATTCCACCTGCGTACCAGAGAAGGTTCGCGGGTATAATTTTTATAATCGGTTGTGATCAGGTAATTGTCGCGGTTGATTAAATAGGTCGGTTGAATAGTTCCTGCAACAGAAAACTGGAGTTTACCTCTTCCCAATACCAGTAATTCAATACCGATAGGGGCAGAAAGTTGGAAATATTCATTTTTAAGATCCTTAACTGAGTTGCCTCCAAAATTTCTCAACCGGGTATAGGTTGTAATAGAATCTGGATTTGTTCCGTAAAAATTATTTAATGCTATTGTGGCTCTATCGGTAGAATAAGAACTGTATGCCTGGATATTATATCGTGAATAATTGAATTGCAAGCCTGCTTTAAAAGTTAAGTTTTTATTCACTGTATATAATACCATAGAACCAAGTTCAAAACCTAATGCTGGTTTGTGATTTACTAACCTGTCTACATCGCCTTCGATATTAAAAGAAATGGGAATATTCTTTGCATCGTTGGTAATGCTTCCATTTTTACCCCCAGTTAGTTTTCGGTAGTTCATGGTTGGCGATAAAGTGAATAAGTAACTAATTCTTTTTGATTTTGGTTTGCTGAATTCGTAGAGTGCATTTTCCTGTAACCAATTGATTTTTTTATGGTCGTTTAACTCTTCTTCGTTTAGGTCAATTGTATTTTTTGTAGTACTGCCTGATAGCTTGGTTTCTTCTATACCTTTAACGATAGCCTCAGATTCTGCGATCGATGGTGAAATATACTTATAAAAAGAACTGGCGGCTATGGATACTGGAACTACAGATTTTTCTTCCTGATAACTGCCGTCGTTTTTAACAGGGGTAAAAAAAACATCTTGTCCAATTTCATTATCATTGATGCCCTCTCGAGGATGTAAAGATTTTTCTGAATTTGACTGGCTAATCGACAATTCATTCATTTCAATCGCCGGCCCACGCTTATCATAATTATTTGCAGACACGGATTTAATGATATTGCTTTCTTTCGAAGTAAAGGGTAAAATAATTGACTGCCTTTCTGAAAGGCTTTTATCATCAATGGCGGATGAACTATTTTTTAAAGAAGAATTATTTTTTCTTGGAGGAGCAGATAGTTGGTCAATCGAATAATAACTGATGCCAGCCATAAATAAAACAAAACTTAACAAATACCATCTTCTGGATGAGTGAAGGGAATTATGAATGCCTCTCCATACTTTACTGGAAGGGTAAATTTTATATTGATCTGACTTCTGTTTTATCAGTTGTTCAAAATCAAAATCGTCATTATATAAACTTCGCTGCATTTTTAGTTAGTGTTTGTACGGTTTGTTTTCAAAGGTTTGGATACTATTATAATATAATCTTCGTTACTGATTCGCTGCTATTTTAAACCAAGTTGTTTTTTCCTGGGGCTTTTGAATAATTCTTTTCTTCACTAATATCTCTTCCAGCATTTGCTTGGCCCTTGTATACTGCGATCGGGAAGTGCTTTCTTCAATATCCAGCATCTCAGCAATTTCTTTATGAGCATATCCTTCAATAGCATAAAGGTTTAATACTGTTCTATAACCCATAGGTAGCAGGCGAATACACTCTACAATTTGCTTTGCCTGCACGATCGAAGGAATCGACTCTTCTTTTACCTGGATGCTATTGGCATGAATAAGATCTACACTTTCATTAAAACGCTTGTTCTTCTTTAAATTATTAATACAAGTATGAACTACAATTCTTCGAACCCAACCTTCAAATGCACCCTGATTCCGAAACGTGTGTATTTGTGAAAACACCTTAATAAACCCTTCCTGCAACATATCTTCTGCATCTTCTTTGTTGTGGGCAAAACGAAAACATACCGCAAGCATTTTAGGACTATACCTGGTGTACAGTTCTTTTTGACTTGAGGGATGGTTGTTTAAACAGCCTGATAAAATGGCTTGTTCGGTCATAATAACCTTTTGGTTTCCCCGTAATTTAGACAAATTCTTTCAATCGCGTGCTGCTTATGCCGATATTTTTATTTAAAACCCTTCGCCGTGTTTTTATTTATTTTGACATGGTTACACCTCTTTTTTCGGGATCAAAAATTAGTTCTTAATGCAACGATAAAATTCCTGCCGGGAGCAGAAAATCCGGAAGCAAAGTATCGGTAGTTACGGTCTAATATGTTTTCTACACCTACCTGTACCTGAGTATGTTGGCTAAGAAAGGTATAGCTTGCCCTGGCATTAATTGTAAACCAGGAAGGCATTCCGTTTATGGTAGCATACTGCTGGTTATCTTCTCCATCTGCATTGTATTGATCTAATTTTTTCCATCCATTATAAAGCGCAAATAATTCGGCGCCCCATGTCTTTTTGTTTAATTGTATGCTCGTTTTACCAAAAATAGGCGGAACATGATCTAATGGCTTTGAGTCAACGAAGGCATTAACGAGTTTATAAGTACCGTCAGGCTGCTTTTGGAATACCGAGGAGGTTTTAGTGGCATCTGTTTCAAAACTACCCTTTGTATAGTTTAGTGTGCTTGTTAACGATAAATAATTTGTGAATGCGAAGGATACCGCAGCATTAAAACCATAAATAGTTGCCTTATTTTTATTTTGGCTGGTGAGTACCTTGCTCATCACTCCATTGTATAAAACAGAATCTTTTCCATTAATCGTAGAAGGCGCTTTTACAATAGCATTTCGAAAAAGAGTATAAAATCCAGTAAGCTCCACCGTTAGTTTTTGAGCAACGATATATGTCAATGAAACATCTGCATTATAGGTATATTCCGGTTTAATATCGGGATTTGGAAAAACAACTTGTTTGGCGGCCGTACTCGATTCAAAAATTTTGGTGAGATCGTCAATATTAGGTGAACGGAAACCAGATGCAAGTGATACCGCTATTTTGGTATTTTTTTGTGGAAGAAAAGATAACCCAAGGTTTCCTGTTACAGAGGAATTATTCTGTTTAATAGATGTAAAAGGAAGGTTGAAAAAAGAATTATCAACAAGCGAAGATTTAAGATCTGCCAGTTGGAATCGGATACCATCATTCAATACCAGTTTGCCGGAATAAAATTTATAAAGATGCTGCGCATAGACGGCAAAATAATTCATTTTGTTTATGCCATCAGGATAACGGGTATCCAGCTTTGTTTTTGTTCCTGTATTAATGTTGGTTCGATCAGCAACAGACTTAACATCGTTTAACTGACCATCAATGCCAGCCGTTAATTCATTTTTGCCCCATTTTTTTCTTCCGTCTATTGTAAATGCCCAAACTTTAAGGTGCTCGCGACGGCTGTCAAATCTGTCGTAACGTCGATATTCTCTTGTTTGCCGGCTTTCCTCAATATCCTGATAGTTTATATTGGCTTTTATTTCATTTATAAAACCGGCACTGCTAATTCCCAATTCATAAGACCCCATTATTCTTTTTTGTGGCCCGTAATACCATTCTGCATAACGAAGCGTTCCATTTTTAATATCCTGTAAACGATCGTAACGGGGAACATCATTTGTATTTGATAACTGCAGATTTACCAAATGCGTTATGTTTGCAGAGGGCTTAAATAGAAATTTTTGTGTGATATCCCATTGCTTATATCCAGAAAAACGCTGTATCCGGTCATCCGGGTTTTTTACTACTGAATCAATTCCGTTGATACGGGTAACATACTGACTTCTTCTTCCAAAATCGGGATATTTGTCAGTATACTGATCTCCCATTTTCATATCTCCGAAATTGCTGAAATTATAAGCCTGCAACCAGGCAAATTTTTTACCGCCTATACTCGCATCTGCATGAATTGTTTTTTCATCGTTTACCGAACTATAACGGATAAATCCGCTTCCTGCAACCAATGAATTTCTATCAACCGATAGCTTCGGTATTTTGGTGCGAAAGTGAATAACGCCTCCCAACGCATCACTACCATACAACGTTGAAGCAGGTCCGTAAAGCACTTCAATTTTTTCCAACATATTCTGATCTACAGTTATTGAATTTTGTAAATGACCCGAGCGATAGATAGCATTGTTCAATCGTACTCCATCTACAATTAATAATACCCGGCTGGCTTCAAAGCCGCGAATAACCGGGCTACTGCCACCTTGTTGACTCTTTTGAACAAAAACATTTCCTGTATTTATCAATAGGTCCCCGGTATTTTGTGTATTATAATTGGCAATAGTCGTGGCCGTTATAACATCAATTCCTTGAGCGATATTTTTTTTCTTTTCCTGAAACTTGTTGGACGATATAATAACTTCATCAAGGGTAGTTATACCAGCGGTATCACTGCTTGTTTGCGAGGCCGCTTTTAATGAAAACAGCAATAGGATGAATTGTACAAGTATAATTCTCATTGTAAGAACAATTAATTTTAAAAATCGAATTGTAGTTGACTGGGTACCTTTTAAAGCCCGTCATTAATGTAATCATTAAGAAGTAGTCGTTGAATCAGGCCTTAGGCGGGGGTGCTGGTGTAGCTATACAACTGCTTATTAGAAATGCTGAGTTATTACCAGAATAGTTTTTGGAACTGATTATTGAAGGATGGAGTATTGGTGTACAATTTTCTTCATAAAAAAGAAGGATCGAAACAATTGTTGTAACGGTTGCGGTATGCTTTTTATTTTTTTCCTGCTGGCTTTGAAATTGAATAATTTTTTGTTTTAGAAGAGTTTCTTTTTCATCAAAGAGTCCTTTGAAAACGGCTATTTCATTTTCAATATCAATCGACTTTATATCGAATAGCTTTCCATCTATAATAACTTCTTTATCTTTTTTATACCATATAACATCTTTAAGCGGAACCCGAACTGTTTGAATATACTGCTTTTCGAGTTTCTCCTCCATTTGATGGTGGATATATACTTGTGCTACTTGGTAATGAATCAATAAAAAACCAGGTATACTTACAATAGTAAGTAATAACAAAGCTGTTATAGATTTCCTATATCGGTTCATACTTTACTAAGTTAGGACATTCCCAGTCATTTCCAGTGGAATGGGTAGATTCATCATCGTTAACAGGGTTGGTGCAATATCTCCCAACTTGCCAGGTTTAAGATTTCCTTTCCATTCTTTATCAATAACAAATAAAGGAACCAAATTCAACGTATGTGCGGTATTAGGTGTTCCGTCTTCGTTGATCATATAATCGGCATTGCCATGATCGGCCGTTAAAAAAGTGACGTACCCATGTTCGAGGGCAGCAGTTACAACGCGTTGAACACAGGTATCTACAGTTTCTACAGCTTTAATGGCGGCACTCCAGATACCCGTATGACCAACCATATCTGCATTGGCATAATTCAAACAGATAAAATCAGCAGTTTCTTTTTCAATTTCCGGAACAATTGCATTCGTTAATTCAACAGCACTCATTTCGGGTTGAAGATCATAGGTAGCAACTTTTGGAGAAGGAATCATTATTCTTTGTTCTCCTTTAAACGGAACCTCTCTTCCACCGCTAAAAAAGAACGACACATGGGGGTATTTTTCAGTTTCCGCAATACGTATTTGTGTTTTATGATTCTTCTCCAGTATTTCTCCGAATGTATTGACAAGGTTATCATTTTCAAAAATTGCGTGTATGTTTTGAAAAGTTTTATCGTATTCGGTCATAGTAGTAAAATACAAGTCTAATTTTTTCATTCCGTACCCTGGCATACTTGTTTGAGAC
>JANNEK010000069.1:0-2107 GCA_031378605.1 Chitinophagaceae bacterium
ATCCTCTCATCGCCAGGAGTAAATTTATCATAGAAATCAGACAAAGTGGAGAATCCATTCCATCCACTGGGGTTCATATTATAATGCGCAATCGAGAACCAGGCACCACGCACATTTCCCCCTCTTACACCAGTCTGGTTATAGAAGGTGAAGATGTTTTCGGTAGATACTGCATCGTTATTAGGTGCAAAATTATCAAAATACTTTCCAGAATTTATAGTATAACCTGTTACTTGGTCCGCAAGTGAAATAACCAGCGCCATTTTGTCTGCAGGCCAACTAGGAGTTTTTCGATCAGTGTAAACCCCATAATTTAAGTAAAGCTTCATCAGCAAAACTCTTGCAGCATTCTTACTGGCTTGATAAGCCGGTCCGGTACTGGGAAGATCATTGAGGATCGCATTCAGTTCACTTATAATAAAATCAGCCGCATCTTTTCCTTTCAGTGTTACAGGAAGATCTTTGTAATTGCCGAGTGAAGCTCTGTAAGGAACCTGATTCCAACCATCCAATACAGCAAACATACTCATAGCCCTGATAAACCGGGCTTCTGCTTTTTGCTGTGTAGAAGGATTGAATTGAAGTACGTTTGACGCTGCAAACTGAGTACCTAACAAAGAACTAAAGGCACCGGATACAATACCATGATCAGCATTCCAGGTATGTGCGTGTAATGCCCTCCATAAACCATTATCATCCCAGTCACCAGCCCGTGTAGGCCCGATGGTTTCATCCGAAGAATGTTGTTGGAGATGCCAGAAATCACCTGTCATAAAGGGTTGCCCCAGATTATTATAGGCACTAGTCAATAATTCGGCTGCAGTAATACCAGCGGAATTATTTTGTGATAATTCTCCTCTAAAATTCTCATCCAACTTGGTGCAGGAAAAGTAGAGAAAAGTGCAAAATAAAAAAGCAAAAATTTTGATATATTTCATAAAGCTGTTTTTAATATTACGTAAATTATAGAGAAAAGTTTACTCCAAAAATAATTGTTCTTGCAGAAGGATAAGGAATATAGTCAACCCCTAAAGAAGGAATACCGCCAGATCCAGCATCCGTGTTAACTTCGGGATCAAAACCAGTGTATTTTGTAAACACAAACAGGTTTTGACCGGTCAAAGAAATGTTTAAGTTTTTGATTACATTTCCTATTTTACCTACCCGGTAGCTTAACGTTGCGTTTGCTAACTTAATATAATTTCCTTTCTCCAGGTAACGGTTAGAAGGAGCCGGGGCATTAGAAATGGCCTCTTTTGCATCGCCCCCTAAAATACTTTTGGCAATGTTTCTATTTCCTAAATTACCAATTCCTAAAACAGTAGCCGCTGTATTATTAAAGAGGTATTGTCCAAAAGTTCCGTTGAAGTTGAGTGCTGCCGTAAATTTCTTATAAGCAACATCAGTCGACAATCCCAATATGGTTTTGGGGTTTGGGCTTCCTAAATAAAATTTGTTTGAAGCAGGATCACCACCAGTGTAAATACTCTGACCGGTAGTTTTATCAATGCCTTCATGTATAGCTAGGTACCAAACATTTAATGGCTGTCCACTAACCACTCTTTGACCTAAGACTCCTGAAAATCCCTGTCCCCTCAATTCCCCGGTTTCATAAAAGCCCTCTAACCCGGTAACTTCATTTTGAAGGAACGAAGCATTACCTCCGAGGTTCCAGGTAAAATCACTAGTCCTGATTATTGCGCCCAATAAGGTTAGTTCCACTCCTTTATTTATGACAGATCCATCCAAATTAACCCAAATTTTTCCCGATGGGGCAGGTTGGGCAAGTGTTCTTTCAAACAATACATCCGTTGTTTTCTTATAAAAATAATCTATAGATCCACTCAATCTGCTATTAAGCACGCTAAAATCAACACCCGCATTGCTCGTTGCAGAAGTTTCCCATTTCAAATCAGGGTTACCAAAGTTTGTCTGGGAGAAAGTACCAATTCCAGTTACCGCGAAACGATCCTGCGAAGCGCCTGAAGGGAATTCCTGGTTACCGGTTGTACCCCAACCTAAACGCACTTTCAGATTATCAAATATTTTATTTCCTTCCAGGAATGATTCGTTTGTAGCGTTCCAGGCAAATCCAATAGAAGGGAAG
>JANNEK010000076.1:0-25962 GCA_031378605.1 Chitinophagaceae bacterium
GATAAATAAAATCTCGCAAAGGCGCTACGACGCAAAGAAGAAATATTGAAGATCAGGCGTTGCGAGAAAAACATATTAAAAATACTTTTGGAAACAGCCTCCATTTAACGCAATGAATATTGCTTATAGGTTATTCCCGACAATGGTGGAGTTGGCGTGCCATCGCTGAAAAGAAAGTTTATTAAAACAAGAATGATTGGGATACAATAGGTTTTATTGCTTTACACTTACAATATGAATAATGGGCAAGCCCGCACCTGGAAAACCATTGCCGCAAGGAAATTTGTCATCATAAAGGTGATACTCTATAGATACTTTGAGGTTATCAATTTTAAATGATTCCGCAAGCTCTTTGGGATGATAAACTTTGGAATCAATCTCAATAGTCCAATCACATCCATCGGCCGCTACAATTCCGGTCCAATGAATCACCGCATTCGTGCTGGAAAATAATTTGGTGGATTCGGTTTTGGTGCATGAAAAAAATACACACAAAAAGACTATAAAAAAATATTTCATATCTCAAATTTACCTATTGACCCAATAGAACTGAGGAACGTTGCATTTAAAAATATTGATTCAACTAATTCCCTCTACCGTTTTATAATCTTTTCATAAACGGAAATCCAATCTTTAACGGTTATCTTTTTTACTAATTCTCCAAGAAGCTTATAGGGTATATCTTCTTGTTTTTTAAAACGCATACAGGACTTACCCATATCCAACTTAAGGGTATTCTGTTTTGCATATTCTTTAATAAACCATTTTAATAAATCCGGCATTGCATAAATCCCCATATGATAAAATGCAATAAAGTTTTTCTGAGAGGCAATACTGATAAATGGCAATGGTAGCTTAGGTGTGCAATGATAACCTTCAGGATAGATAGAATGCGGCACTACATAACCCAACATACCGTAAGACATTTCTTCTTTAAATCCTTTTGGCAGATTTTTAAGAACGGTATTTCTTAATTCGGTTACAGCTTCTTTTCGCCCGGTAGGTAATTCCTTTAAATATTGTTCGGGTGTGGTGGCCTTTGATGTCATACCAAATTTTTTTTAAAAATAATAAAATTTCCGTTTCGTGGTCATCAAAAGCCTTGAAAGCCTTTTACCTTAATTACACAAACCGTATATTTGCTAAACTAAATTAAATATCGCATGTCGTTACTAAATCAAAAAAATAATAAGGGCAAAAAGAAGGATAACAAAAAAGGTATTCCAGGCAACAACCAGGGCTCTAAGTTCCTTTCCAAAACCAAATCAACTCCTGGCTTTGTTGCTAAACAAGCTAATACAGGATCTCAACGAGGAAGCTAATCCTATACATTTTGTAAATGAATTGCGATTATAGAATCATCTAAGGCCAGACTAAAGGATCAATAGTTTTGTTTTCTTGTAAAAGTATTTTCGAATGAAAATACTTTTGGGATCTGGTGAATTATATTCGCACATTATAAAATAAGGGAATAGCAACGTCGATTTCTTTAGGTTCGATATTTTTTATATCAAACTATTACATGGCACCCGGGTTCACCATAATTCTACACTCCATGTTCTTGAAAAAACGGCCGATGATTCCAGAGAATTGATTCCTTCTTTTTTAACGAGTTGTTGATCACTGTCTGCACTATCTGCAATTCCACACCAGGGTTCAATGCAAACAAAATCGGCATTTTTTGCAGCCCATATACCCAGGTAGGGAAAGCCGGTAAAATCAAACTTAAACCCATGTTGGCTAACAGAAGATTTTAGCGAGACCGATTCCGATTTCAAATTCTTTAATACAATAGCATCTTTATAAAATAATTCTTTGGTCAATGGTATTTTTTTTTCGGCAACCAAAAAAGATACAGATTCTTTTTCAATTAATCCCTGTTTTGAAACCAGCCATTTGTTAATGGTTTCTTCATTTTCAAACTCTAAATAATAATCGTCGTAGGCAGAACCGGGTAATAATGGCAATGCAAATGCAGGATGCCCGCCCACAGAAAAATACATAGCTGCCTTACCGTTATTATGAATGGTATAACTAACATTTAGTTTTGAATTTTTTATAGAATAGATAATTCTGAATTCAAAATTAAAAGGGAAAATTTTTAAGGTGTCGGCTGAACTATTTAATAAAAAAACTACGCGTTCAGCGTCTCGCTGCTCTTCAAAAAATATCATTTCCCGTGCAAAACCATGCCGTCCCATTTTGTAAAAACTGTTTTCAAATAAATAGCCGTTTCCTTTAAGTTCACCTATAATAGGAAACAACACGGGCGAATATTTTCCCCAAAAAGCAGGATCGCCATTCCACATATACTCCAATAAATTTTTCTTATGAAAAAGGCTGATAAGCTCTGCTCCTTTTAGATTAATCGTTACTCTTAGTAATTCGTTCTCAATAAAAATCATTGCTGGAAGATTTGATGCAATATAGAAAAACAAGAATGAAAATTATTAATTCCTGAGATATCGGTAGTTCTCCTCCAACACCAATTTTATTCGCTTTCTCTCTTCCCGGATTCAATCCTTTTCCCCACTCACCCAATCGTATTACCTTTAAAATAAATAGCCGTAATAGCTGCTATCAAATCAGTACATTTGATTTATGCGTCGAGTATTGGAAATAGTAGGCAGCAGCCTTAGTTTAACCTGGCAGGAATTCCGTTCACATAAAGTGCGGACACTACTTTCTTTGTCGGGAGTAGCATTTGGTATCTTTTGTATTATAGGAGTATTAGCCGCGGTAGATAGTCTGGAGTATGCTGTACAAAAAGATATTAAAGCCCTTGGCACGAATACAGTTTATATTGACAAATGGGAATATGCGGGTGGGGGCAGCGATTATCCCTGGTGGAAATATGTTAAGCGCCCGAGTCCTAAGCATGAAGAAATGGTATTGCTCAAACAAAAAGTATCAGGTGCGCAAAATATTGCGATGAATATTAATATCGGAAGCACAAACATTGAAATAGAAGACAATGTTGTTTCGGGTGTAAATTATTATGGTGTTACTGAAGATTTTATCAATATACAACCCGTAGAAATTGGATTGGGCCGCTATCTTTTACAAAGCGATTTTGACCGTGCCTCCAACAGTTTAGTGATGGGTTATATTGTTGCCGAAAACTTATTCGGAAAACCAGAAAAAGCGGTAGGCCAAACCGTTACTATGAAAAGCGGTAAAAAAGGATTGATTGTTGGATTGATAAAAAAACAAGGTAAAAGTATAATTGGAGGATGGGAATACGATAACAGTATTCTGATGCCATATGGTTTTTTAAAAACAATCAGTCGCGAAGAAAATTCTAATCCGGTTATTATGGTACAGGGGAAAGAAACAGTACCCATGGCCCAATTAAAAGATGAACTGGAAGGCGCTATGCGCTCCATTCGTAAAATAAAACCAACTCAGGAAAATGACTTTGCCTTAAATGATATTGATGCATTCAGTGAATTTGCGAGCACTATCTTTAGTGGAATCAACAAGGGTGGATGGGCCATCGCGGCATTGTCGTTAGTGGTAGGTATGTTTGGAGTTGCAAATATTATGTTTGTTACTGTTCGGGAACGTACTTCTCAAATTGGATTAAAAAAAGCAATTGGTGCTAAAAAAAGAATGATTCTTACCGAGTTCCTTTTAGAATCTGCTTTTTTATGTATTATGGGTGGGTTACTTGGTTTAGCAGGCGTTTATTTAATAACACTTGCATCGCAGGCAATTTTTGGATTTAGCATTTTCGTTTCTCCGAATATATTAGTTCTTGCTATTTCAATCTGCGTAATTGTAGGGGTACTGGCAGGTATTATTCCTGCTACTATTGCAGCCAAAATGGATCCGGTAGTTGCAATACGAAGCAAGTAAGTTTATCGTCATAAATAGTAGCGGTTAACACAACCTCTTTATCTTTGCTGGCTGTGGCGCAATCAATCAACCAATCTATTACAATACTAGGTATCGAATCATCCTGTGATGAAACTGCAGCAGCAGTTTGCAGAGATGGCGTTATTTTATCAAATTATATTGCCAACCAAACAGTGCATGAAACATTTGGTGGGGTTGTACCGGAACTGGCAAGCAGGGCGCACCTTCAGAATATTGTTCCGGTTATTGATACTGCCTTAAAAAAAGCAAATTGTAGTTTAAATGAAATTGATGCAATTGCATTTACTCAATCGCCTGGTTTAATTGGCTCTTTACTGGTAGGAGCTCAATTTGCTAAATCATTAGCATTGTCGCTGGGTAAACCTTTGATCGCTGTTCATCATATGCAGGCGCATGTATTGGCCAACCTGATCCCTGCCGAAAAGCCAGCCTTTCCTTTTCTTTGCCTTACTGTCAGTGGCGGACATACGCAAATAGTACTATGTAAAAGTCCATCTTCGTTGAAAGTAATCGGTGAAACTATTGATGATGCCGCAGGTGAAGCCTTTGATAAAACAGCCAAACTGTTAGGGCTACCCTATCCCGGTGGGCCACTTATTGATAAACATGCTAAAGACGGAAACCCGAACCGTTTTAAATTTCCAGAACCTCAAATACCAGGATTGAACTTTAGCTTCAGTGGAATTAAGACTTCCATTTTATATTTTTTACAGAATGCTGGAACGGGCAATGTTTATAAGGAAGAATTTTTGGCTACAGAAACCGAAAGAAAGAATTTCATTGATACTAACCTGGCTGATATCTGCGCCTCGGTTCAACAACGAATTGTATCGATTCTTCTAAATAAATTGAAGAAAGCTTCCATTGAAACAGGTATCAAAAATATTTGTATTGCCGGTGGCGTATCTGCAAATAGCGGGTTGCGTAAAGGATTCGAAGAAATGGGCAACCAACAGCAATGGAAAACTTTTATTCCGGATTTTCAATATTGTACGGATAACGCTGCCATGATTGCGCTTACTGGTTATTACAAATTTCTTAATGAAGCATTTGTTGATTTATCAGTAACTGTAAATGCACGGGCTGAGTGGTAATTGATAAATAAATTTATCAATGCAATTCCAATTGAATACAATATAGCCTATTCCGATTCTCAAAAATTAATGTATGACCATTTCGATGCAACTTTTATTTTATGCCTAACGATTATTTTCAATTCAAGCAGTTCATCGTTCATCAGAGGGCATGTTCAATGAAGGTTTGCACAGATGCCTGTATACTGGGAGCATGGTTTGCATTAAAAAAACCAAGTGCTTCTTCAATACTCGATATTGGAAGCGGCACTGGCTTATTAATGTTAATGTTGGCTCAAAAAATAAATACAACCATTCATGGTGTAGAGATTGACCTATCGTCTTTCAAGCAATTGCAAGAAAATACTCAACAGAGTAAATGGAGCAACAGGTTGCAGGTTTTCGAAGGCGATGCAAGATTTTTTTTATTCACCACAATCTATGATTTCATTATTTGTAATCCTCCATTTTTCGAAAACGACCTTGTCTCATTAAAAGAAGAGGACCAGGTAGCAAAGCACAGCAAACAGCTTACCCTTGAAGAATTAATTATTGTTATAGAAAAAAATCTTTCAGAAAATGGAAGTTTCGGTATACTACTACCCTATCATCGCGTAACATATTTTAATGAATTGGCAGCTTCTAAAAAATTTTACCCAACTGAAATAGTATTGGTAAAACAAACACCAAAGCACAATTATTTCAGGGCAATTATCACGTACAGCAGAAACTCCTCAATTATTATTAAAGAAACTGAGTTAACAATTAAACAGGAAGATGGAATATATTCTAATAGTTTTATTGATCTTTTGAAAGATTATTACCTTAAGCTATAGCGAATAATAATTTTCGATATTCAATGATCTGATATGATAAAAATCATTATAAATAAATAGCAAACCGTAGCCACTGCAAACCACAAACAAAAAACTTGTAGTCAAACCCTCATCGTCCTTCAGCATACTCTTTTAAATAGGAAAAATGACCGGTTAGTATTCCCTTCTCTACGATCGTTGCCTTATCTATTATTTCTGAACCGCCTTTTACAATATCTTCCAATACAAACTTTATTAATTGTTCTCCAAAATAGCGGCTGGCATCGCGGGGTAATTCGTTCGGTAGATTTCCAACAGCCATTATATCAATCGAACTACTTAAGTAAGGTTCCGTCTTTTGTAAGGTTTTTTTATCAATTCCATAAACGGGGTCAAGAATACTTTGATCGCCAAGGTTGATAGGAACCGAACCACCTGAATCGTCGGTAATATCAGCAATTGTTTGAATGATAAAATCATCGTTGGTTACTTCTTCCTTTTCAAACAAACGGGGAATGTTGTTATCCCAATAAACACCATTCATTAAAATGTCTGTTTGAGAAGTATACGAAGAAAAAAGACAACGGTAGTTTCCAGGATACTCGTGAAAGTCCTGTCGGTTATAACCACCATTTTTTGAATTTGAATAAAGATCGGCCCCTCGCAATTGAGTATAAACCGGGTAGGCAAATCTTCTTTTCAAATAATCTTCGGGCTCCACTTCATGAATACCCATCAGGTTCATTACTTCCAATACACCATGGGCAACACGACCCGAACCAGTAACCGCAATTTTTACATTGGGTAAGCGCAAGCCAAAATAAGTGTGAATCAGCTCCCGAAAACTACGTTGCTTGTAAACACGATCGAGGTTAAACAATCCAGTTCGTTTTCCATAAGCCATCATGCCATTGTGTGCACCAACAACACCTGCAAAAAAACCGAATCCAATTATGCGTAACCCATCTTCATGCTCCAGGCACTCGTAATCAATCAGTGTAATTTTTTTTTGAATGATTGCCTGCAACAACTTTCGGTTATGCGCCTGTTTCTTTTTTGTATGTGAAAAAAACAAATAGGTTTTACCTTCCTTCAATTGTTCAATGGGCACTTCTTTTATCCCCATTAAAATATCGCAATCATTAATTTCTTCTTTTACAACCACACCTGCCAAAGCGTATTCCCGATCAGAAAAGCAGCGCTCGTTCGAATGCTGCACAACAATTTGAACATCCGTTGAATTTTTGTGTACCCATTTGCATTGGGCGGGTGTTAATGCCACCCGGTTGTCTGCAGGTATTTTTCCTTCCCGTATCAATCCTATTTTTATCATATCAAAACTTTGCGCCGGCAATTTACATTTTACAATCTATATTGGTGAAACTACCTTTGGTGTATGAATTATTTTGAATTGTTTGAGATTCCGGTTCAACTAAAGGTTGATGCGAATGCGCTCAAAAATAAATTTTATAATTTAAGCCGTAAATATCATCCGGATTTTCATACTCAGGATTCGTTGGAAATTCAACAGGAAGTATTGGAAAAATCTTCTGTGCTTAATAAAGCATGGAAAACCTTTCAAAACCCCGACGAAACGTTAAAATATGTTTTACAATTAAAGAAATTACTGGAAGAGGAAGAGAAATATGCGTTATCGCCAGTCTTTCTTATGGAAGTTATGGAAATAAATGAGCAACTGATGGAAGCAAAAGCGGAAGGAGATGAACCCGCAATGGAAAAGATACGATCGACTATTGAACAATTTCAACATAACATCTATGCACCTGTTAAAAACTATATTGAGGACTATTCGGAGAATACTGGCTCCGAAGAAGAATTGCTGCAGGTAAAGACATACTATTTTAAGAAAAAATACCTGCAACGTATTTTGGATGGCTTGCCTTGATGCAGTAATATTGTAGTCCTGTTTCATGCCCATGTGGCGGAATTGGTAGACGCAGCAGACTCAAAATCTGCCATTCGCAAGGATGTGAAGGTTCGATTCCTTTCGTGGGCACTTGATTTTCAAATAATAATAAAAGCTGGTTAATTCCGGCTTTTATTCTTTGCAAACAATTTGCAAACAAGTGCTATTTTAAGCTTCCAAACTGATTTTTGTACAAATATTTAGAATGAAAAAGAACTTTAATAATATAAAGGTATTAAACATCTCCAAATTCTTTGGCGAAAGAAATTAACAATAAAACCTGGTGAACAGGCCTGTGTTTTTTGAAACTTTATACTACTGCTTTTTGAAGCTGATGAAATTTAGGAGTAAGGCTTAGCCGACCCATTTTCTTTTCTCGTATGTAATTCAATACTTCTTCTTTGTCAAAATAAACCCTTCCCCGCTGTTTGTGTGATGGTAAGCCTCGTTTTATCCAATCCGTAAGTGTTACCAATGAAACTCTGAGAAATTTTGCTATCTCTTTACGGTTTAGCAATACTTTATCTTCATTGGGCTTAATTTGTACTGCCTGATTCGTTTCCTGCATACATTCTTTAACTGCTTCCTTTACCCATTTCTTAAAATCACTTTCGATGAGGATAATTAAGTTTTCCATATCTCACTTTTCTTTTTCACAGTTCACTAAAAATACTTTGCTCCTTCTGTACCCATTTACAGAAGGGTGATAACGGATATAGCCGTATTCATTCAAATTATTCATGAATTTATTATAACTATGACGGGCATTAATTTTTGTCTGCTTCATAATCATATCTCTCGAAACTTTAATTGGATTAATTCCTCCATTCAAATTCCACTGCTGCAGTAAGGCTATGTAAACACTTATGTGCAATGGCCCAATCCTGACATCATCTGCAATAGCATTATAAAAATCCGTTAATGGGGGAAAAAGTTCCATTTATCTTAGCTTTCAGTTTTCAATTTTCTTGATTTGCCTGACACCCTTCTTTTACGAATAATTTCATCAACGATACTACCCATTAAAACAGTCTTCGTATCATCGTACCCCTCAAACAACCAGCCATTAAATTTTATAACCAAAGTGTCCTTTTGGTCTGTGTATTTCTCTTCTACCATTTTCATTAAGCTGGATTTTCCACTTCCCCAATCTCCAAATACCCCAATACTACAAGGCAACAGCTCTTCATTATCAATAATTTTAACAACTGCATTTACATAGTGTTGGTAATCTATAAAACCTGAATTGGTTTCTAAATCATTCCACATAAAAATATCCTTTAGTGTTTAATTTTTTATACTCTACAGTATATATCCTGTTCGTATTTTACTCTATAATTTTTCCAGTATTTCTTGTTTTACAAATTCATAAGCTTTCCCATTATCATACTCATACCCGGACGTAGTATCATTTGTATATCACCTGTAAATTCTTTGTCCTTCATTTTTTCTTCCATGTTTAGTATAAACTCTTTTTGTGTGGGTGGCTTATCCACTACAAACTGCATATATTCATTATAGCAGGTTAATAGTTTATCGTTATCCATTGCATGGTTAGCATAAGCCCAATAGATGTCAAACAAGTCCCTGCTTTTACGGCGTTGGTATAGTGCCCTTAATTTGCTGCCAAACAATTCTTCCAGTTCATAGGTATTCAATTTACATTCTCCGGTAAACCATCCGTTTTCTACTTTAAAATCCATTTGCTTCATACCAAGCACCGTAAAATGTTCCCTGGTATTTATTTCCACCTTTAGCCGCATATTTATTACCGGTGCAATTTCAGAAGTAAACCGGTAGGTAATTGTATTGTTATGTTTGCTCTGTTCAATCTTTGGTTTGCTTTCTAAAAAGGCCAGCCGTTTCCGTAACCTGTCTAATATCGGCCCGATGGTTTCTCTTTTTATCTGCGCCAGGTCTATATCTTCCGAATATCTTGCCTGTGGCTTCAAATACAATTTATGAAAAGCTGTTCCGCCCCTGAATGCAAGATGGGTACTGAGCATTTCATCAGAAAATATTTCTACCAATGCCCTTTCAATAATTAAATCCTGCTCCACCTGGGCGTTATCGGGCCAGGGTGCATTTGCTTTCCATTCTTCAATATACCGCCGTGCTATCATAAATCACTTTCAATTTGTACATTTTTTATCACCTTCCATTTTTCATCCATATCAGCATTTTTATTTTTTTTGTTCGATAGCGCAACCGGGAATATGGTTTTACTCTTTAGCACTTTGTTTAAGGTTTCCGCTAATTTTTCGTTACCAATTTCTTTATCTAATAAATAACCGAGTTTTTGTATGGCTGCCACCTGCGGATAACGTTTTGCAGTTTTAGATAATTCGGCAGGTTTAATTTCTGCCATTAATTCTTTTAGTACGGTTGCAGTATTATTTATACCAATGTTGTTATTATAATACAATAAATCCAGCGCAGTAAGTTCAGGTGTACTCATCTTAATATTTCCTGCATCAGTTTTTTTGTTTACAATATCTTCATCAGCCCAATCTTTTTTTACATAAAAATTAATCTTCAGTTTTTTAGTATTAATCTTTCTTAGTGCAGGCCTTTCAGTTATTACAAAAAACTCCATCGGTTGCTGGTGAGCTGCCCCTTGTAATGCGGCGGCTGATAATACACCAACATAATACCTTCTCTTAAGCGATTGCATTAAATCATCAATAAAAAGAGCAGGTGGTATCATACCCTGATGTGAGTACTCCGGGGTAATGATGGCATAAAAACCTTTACGGATTTGTGCAACTTGTTTCTTGGTTTTTAGCCTGTAAAGATTTTGGTTGATGGCTTTATCTGATGTGTCAAATTGTTTCTTTATTTCGGCCAAAGAAAAAGAGTACCTGCCAACCGACCTTAGTTTATTAATAAAGTCTTCCAGATAGTTATATTGTATGGCAGTTTTTGGCATAAATGGCAGTTTGCGATTGACTACGCATTGTGTAGTAAATAGCGAATATAAACTTTTCTATTGAAAATTGATGAAAACAGGACGAAAAATTTGCAGGCAGAGATTATAAAAAGATGCCGTTCTAACAAACCGATGAAAGGATTGCGACGCAACGAAGATGCTATGAAATACTAAAGCTGGTATCACAAAATTCTAATCAAACAACACATCCATCGTTACCTCACTTTGCACTAAATTTTTATAGTAAGTATTTTTTGCAACGCCGTATGTTGTTATCATGGTTAAGAAAACAGTTTTCCTGGTTTTTGTTTTATCCACAAATACCGTTTTCTTTTGTATCAATTCGTCAGCATATTTTTTAGTAATTGCAAATTCATCGGTAGCAAATTTCATTTCACAAATATTTATGCAGCGGTCACGGCGGTCCAGCAGCAGGTCAATTTGTGCGCCGGGTTTTCCTTTACCCGGCACATACCGCCAAACAGATTCTTCGGTGTAAATGTTTTCAATATGCAATGCCTTTTTAATTTGCGTCAGGTGCTTTAAGCAAATAGCTTCAAACGCATATCCACTCCAGCTTTTAAAAGAACTGCCTTCGCTTATACGCAGCCAGGTGCCTGCACCCGTTGCCCGGCTTCTTTCAACAAACTTCAGGTAGAAAAGAGAATACTCATCTGTAAGGCGGTACACCTGTTCTTTGGATGTTTTATCAAAAGGAATATACGATGCCACAAAGCCCGACTCTTCCAATTCGGTAAGTACATTAGTTGTAGTGCCGCCGGAACTGAGATGAGAGCTGCTGATGATTTCATTCCTTGTCATTCCTTTGCCTGCATCATACAGCAATCGTATTACGGCTATATGATTGGCTGCATTATCATACAGCGATTCGTACAATATTTTAAACTCATCTTTTAACGCACCGTGTTTTGTAAAAAATAAACGGTCAATTGCTTGTGTGGCGCTTTCGCCTTTTTGTATGGCTTTTAAATATTGCGGCACACCACCCATTGCCATATAAAGTTGCAGCAACTGGTAATGGTCGAGTTTTACAGAACGGCTTTTTAAATATTCCTGCGTTTCGCTAAGCGTAAAGGGCAGCAGTCTCATGCGGATGGTTACTCGATTATGCAATCCACCTTTGTTGTTTACGATATTCCGAATCATCCACGAAGCTGCAGAGCCACAAATAACAACTTTAAGGTTGGGGTGTTTGGATGCCCAGTTGTTCCAAAAATGTTCAAAGGCAGTAAGGAAATTTGATTTTTGTGTATGTATCCATGGAAATTCATCAAAGAAAATGACTGCTTTACCTTTTTTGATAGTTGGCTCTAAAATATTCTCTAACAAATGAAATGCAGCCACCCAGGTTTTAGGTACAGCAATATCTACAGGGCTGTTGATTGCTTTCTTTAATGCAAAGCTGAAACCTTCTAATTGCTCCTGCATGGTGGCATTGTGTACACCGGTAAATTCAAACCGTATATATTTTTCATACACCGACCTTATTAAAAAGGTTTTTCCAATCCTGCGGCGGCCATACATGGCAATCAATTCTGCCCCGGAGGATGCAAGGGCATTTTCCAAAATCTTTCTTTCCTGTATCCGCCCAACTAACTCTTCCATTATTATTATTTCTAAGTTTTAAAGATAGTAAAAAGTTGAGTTCTGGCTGAGTATAGTTTTTCAAACTCAGCCAAAAGTGACTTTTAAAAAGGCTGTTTTGGCTGAGTATAGTTTTTTATAGTCAGCCAAAACAAGGTATTCGGGTGTTCAGGTTGCCCGGTCGCTACCGCTCTGTTTATATTCCACAATGTAAAAACCAATCAGCCAATTGCGTATGGTAAGGGCAGTGCTAACCTGCTGCTGAGCCTTGTTTAAAAAATAGGTGTTGGTTTGCTGAATGATTTTTGCAAGCCATTCCAAATTATTTATGCTTTCTACTGCTTTCATGTTTCTTTTTAGCTGTATCAAATTCTATTTACATCATATCAGCGTCTGCTGGCTGCAGGTTTTTAAAAGAAGTAAGCCTGCTGGCAAATTCCTTTTTCAACTCCATAGGAAAACTGTCCAGATAATTTTCAGTTGTTTTTATGTTGGAATGTCCAAGTGCTTCCTGAATGTATTCTGTACTAACCCCGGAACGTTTCAGTTGTGTAGAAAAGCTATGACGGGTTACAATAGTGGTAATTTTCTTTTCTATTTTCAATTCATCTGCAATCTGAGCCATTGCTTCATTTATCAATCACCGTATATGATTAAGCAAATCAAATTGTTCTAACGAATTTAAGCCTGCCTGCATTAATGGGAAAACGAAGTCATGTGGCAAACGATTTGTGTTTCCATGAGTTTGAATTATATCAAGTAAGTCTTCAGTAAGATAAACCGTGATTGGCCTGGGATTAACTCTGTTTGAATTATCAGTTTTTGAACGTTCAAAAATTAAGTACTCACCCTGTACGTTCTTCCACCTCAAAAAAATCATATCCTTTACATTCATCCCATTTGCTAAGTAGCAAAATAGCCAGTACGCCTTACCTGTCATCAGTTTTTCGTTGCTTGATTTATAAAAAAATACTTGCTTCAATTCTTCCTGGGTAAGTGCTTTTTTTAAGTTACGGGAAGTTGGTATCTGATATTTTTTCCGTGCAAAGGGGTAGCAGCTTTCCCGTTTAATAATTCCATCTTCAATTGCTTCATTAAATATCGAACGTAAAGGTCTCAGCACAATACCAACCGTTGTTTTAGTTGCACCACGGCTCAACATCCAGTTTTCGTACTGATATAAAAAGCTAACAGTAATATCAGAAAATAGTACATTCCCTTTAAATGCTTTTATGGAACGATAAGTACGTTGATAATTTATAGCACCGCCAACCCGGCCCTGCTCCAACAGCTTTTTGATATAGGATAGAAATGTTATTGAGATAGCTTTAGGCTTACTATGGTCTTCATCGAAAATAGTAAATCGCTTAAGAAATGGAGAATAATCAAACCCATCTGCAATTTTGTTTTGTTCAACAAAAAAAGGCTTGCGTTGATTAATTCTGAAAAACCGTGTATTTGAGTCAATATACTCCTGTTTAAATTTCAAAAAATCAAAAACCTCCAACTCATTTATTAAAGAGTTGGCACCAAAAACTATTTCATTAATAGTTTGCCTTACTCTCTGCAAATCGGCACTTACCTTATGCCCCGACAATCTTTTATAGTCGGATTCAGTAAGCTCAAAAACAGTGAGATAGTCTCTTGTAATGCGTTGATTTGATACTCTAAGTTTTAATGGAAATTTTCCATTTCTTTTTATCCTTCTTGTATCAAGGATAATTGAAGTTGTTGTTGTTGCCATGATGTTTGATTTTCATTTTCACTTTTCCATCGCCTCTAAAATTTGCAAAAATATTTGCAAACAAATCATTGTAAAATGCCATTAAGTAGCATTAAAGAAATTATGACAATAATCATGCAAGCAAATGAAAATCACATTGGTAAGTTAATCTACATTAAAACCGGTTAAAATAGATTAAGAAATAAAACACACTCAAAACCTGCCTACCGGCAGGTAGGTCTGCCGTTCGCAAGGATGTGAAGGTTCGATTCCTTTCGTGGGCACATAACCAGCAAAATTGCTGGTTTTTTTTATGCATATACAATCGAGGCAGTCTTAAAAGACGATAAAATCTCGCAAAGGCGCTACGACGCAAAGAAGAAATATTGAAGACCAGGCGTTGCGACTTTGTGTGGTTGCGAGAAAAACATATTTAAAATACTTTTGAGGAGACAGCCTCTTTTTTATGCATATACAATCAGTAGTACCATCCAGGGATTTAACCTCAGAAATAGTTATTACTCATCGTGGCCAAAATAAAGTCGCTACAAAAGTTCAAAAATATTTTCGACGGATAACTATTTTTTTTGTAACAACAGGTTATTTATATTTACTATAACAGTAGTTAATCCGTAACACGCAATAAAGGGATCTTCACGAAAAAAGTGGTACCAATCCCTTCTTCTGTTTCAAACCATAGTTCTCCATCGGCATTTTCAATGATACTTTTACTCATTGCTAACCCAAGACCGGTACCCGATGATTTTGTTGTAAAGTTTGGTGTGAAAATTTTAGAACGTGTTTGTTCCGGAATTCCTTCACCGTTATCAGTAATACTAATAATAATATAATCGTCAATTAATTTTTCCTGAACCCTGATCAATCTGCGTTCGCGACCAGAAGCGGCTTCAATACCATTTTGAAGCAGGTTAGTAAACAACCTGTTCAACTGTGTTTTATCTGCAAATAAAAATATTTTTTGATTGATGGGTTCCCATCTAAAATTAAGATTTTCGGTAGCCTCATAAAGAGCGGCTAAGGAATTTATCATTTCATGTAAATCGAATACCTCTTTACGTGGATTACCGATATTCGCGAATTGCGAAAAATCGGAAGCAATTTTCGATAAATGATCTATTTGTTCTACCAATGTTTTTGCAACACTGTTCGTCATTTCTTTTACGCTTGGTGAGTTATTATCAATAGCTTTTTGCAAATACTGTATACTTAGCTTCATAGGCGTTAGAGGATTTTTTATTTCATGAGCAACCTGTCTCGCCATTTGCCTCCAGGCATCTTCACGTTCGTTTTTTGCTAATGCCACTGCGCTTTCTTCCAATTTCTGCACCATTTTATTATATTCCTTTACCAATTCACCAATTTCATCATTTCGTTTCCATTCGATTGCCTGGTTTATTTTTCCCAAATTAATATCACGCATCTTAAGACCGATAAGTGTAAAAGAATAGGTGATACGATTCGTAATAAACAATGATATCGCCCCGGCTACCAGGAAAATAAATGCATTTAGATTGATAAGCGTAACTAAAAAATTAGAAATCTCCTGCTTCAATTCACCCTGTGTACTGTACGATGGAACATTTAAAAAAGCAAATACTTCGCCACTACTGTTACGAATAGGATTATAGATGCTGAGATAATTTACTTTTCCCATTTTCTCTTTCTTTACACATTGAACCGCGTTTTCAATATGCAGGCTGTAATAGGCATCAGGATTCATTTTTTCGCTAAGCACTCCCTTATTATAGATGAGTGGCTTGGATGTAATTTTCAGGTTGCCTTGCGGATCATACAGGTTCACATCTGTTCCATGAATCTCTGAAATATCCTTCATTAATTTTTCAAGACCCTTATTCACTCCATTATCAAAAAGAGGAATTCCATCGTTAAAAACACTATGGTCTTTGAAACGGGTTTCAATCTGATTAACCATTACCTGCATAGCACGAATTAACCTTTCCTCGTTATTACGATCATACCGATTGATAAAAAAAAGTATCGTAGCTACGCCAATTACAATAAACGATAAAAGACTGATTAAGATAATAGTACTGTGAATCTGCATTCTGATGCTGAACTGCCAGTTTTTTCTGAGATGTTTCCACCGAAAGCGACTCCTTATAATTACAGTTACGAGCCAGTAGAGGGCCAATAAAAAAAGGAAGGTACTGAAGAGAAAGGCAAACAACGTAATTGCTTCAATAAATGAATTATTCTTTCGTACAATAATAACCACCTTATCTGCAGAATGCCGATACCATAGCTCTTCGTAAGAACCATTGGTGCGCATTTCAAATTCTTTTAAAGGAACCTGTGTTGGCTTTAGCAGAATCGGAAAAGCATATTCATTATAATAGGAAATCAATTCCAGGTCTGTATAAATACCATAGGAGTACAACGGTGAATACTCAGGAAGTATTTCTTTGGATTGTTTAAACAGTTCAGGTATTAATGCATCACTTTTGTATCTTTTTGGATCTGCCAAAATAACAAAATAACCAATCCTGATACCATTGGCATTTTTAACTTCCTTCAAAAAAATATATGAAAACTTATCAAAAGATCTTTCGAAATAGCGAAGATCGGTTATAGGAGTAGTTCGTCCCTGGAATTGAAAAATAGTATTTAATGTGTCAAATGAAATAGGATCCTCATTGAACAAAGGTGCAGGCGAAGATTCTCCATTAAACGTGTAGATATGTGTTTCGTATTTATTAAGGTATAAGTTGAAGTTTTTATTTATTATACTATCCTTTAAACGTGCATTTGACTCTTTGTTGTAAAAACGCTCAAAAATAGGGGCAAGAAAATCGTTATCCAGATAAGTATAGGTTATACTCATTAGCCGTTCATTGGTAGGATCTGCCTGCACGGATAATTTTTCAGCAAACAATTTTCGTTGAGCCAATTCAATTTTCCTGTTTTCAGCAACAATTACAGATGCTATTGAAAAAGAAAAAACAAACAACCAAAACAATACTTCCGAAACATTTAATTTGAAACGCAATCCGGAAAACACTTCCTGCTGCATCATCCACATAAAGCCCATCAACCAAACCAGTACGAATAAATTAAGCTCAATTATATCGGGGTTTTGAATAAAAGTTAAGATTAGCAATCCTATTGCTGCGGTTATAATATAAATAATAAAATACCCGCTTCCGGTTAAATGCCGCCTCACTTTTAAAATTGCCTGTGCAAAGAAAAAATAAGTTAATGCAAGTGTACCCAAAATAACAAATCCAATTACACTGTATTTTGATAAACTAAAAACATTTGTAACATTAAAAGAAATTTGTGCGTCGGCAACCATGCTTTGTAAAATGCGGGCAAAAAGGAATGTAAGGATTACGAGTAAGCCCATTAAAAAAACAGCGACCGTCCAATTCTTCCATTTCACATTAAATCGCTTTAACCAGATTGTTCCTATCCTACGGTTTATAAAAATCGAGACCCAGCATAATAAAAGTGAGTTTAAGCATAAATCTCCCAATGAACTTAGTACAAAACTGGAACCGTAAATCGCTGGATCGAACAATTCAAATTGCCTAAGATCCAATAAGGAAGGAAAAAAATAGGTTGTAAGCCGCAATAGCCCAATTACCAGAATAAGAAATCCGGTTCCCCACCACAATCCTTTTTTTGCAGCAATTGCATGTGCCGTAAGATGAATGTACCAAAACAATAAAAAAATACCCAACAAAACAATACCGATCGTAAACCAACTGCTGCGCTGATGTTTTAAACTTATTTGTTTCAGGTAAAAAAGGATATTGCCGTAAGAACTTTTTATAACATAATCGGTGGGTGTAAAACTAAAATCGATTTGCTGGCGAGCATCGGGAAACAATGCAAACTCAGTTTTGAGGTTTTCGATTTCAACAAAATACTTCCACCTTACCGGTATTAACGCTTCCACGGCAAAACGACGGCCATCTATTTGTACTGTTTTACTAGTATGTACATACGAACCATTCTTTAATGCAACCAACCTGCTCACATCAGTTTCCTGCATTAGGTTAAGAGGGGGAATGGCAACCTGTGTGTTCCAAAAAAGAAGTGGAGATTCTCCCGAGTCCTTTTTTTCATAGATAAAAAAACCATATCCCTTTGAATCTTCCGTTAAATTATCAAGTGTATTTCGGGAATAACCTTCTGTTATGAGTGCATGCAATAATGAAGTATCTGTTACCAGTTGAATAAAATCTCTTTCCTTTTCCTGTATATCTTTTTCTATGCGCGAAGAATAATAACTTGTGGACGTACTTTCTATTACATATTTGTTCAGCAAAAAAGCAATCGTAAACAAAGCAATAGCCACCAGCAACAGGTAGAGATTGAAGCGACTAAGAAACTTATGCAATTTTTTCAAGTGCTGGTATTTAATTTTTTTATCTGGGTCCAGAGCGTATCCATTTCCTCAAGGCTCATATCAGCCAGGTTTTTGCCATTACTTAATGCTAATTTTTCCATTCGTGTAAAGCGATCAATAAATTTCCGGTTCGTTTTTTCTAATGCGCTTTCGGCATCTATTTGCAAAAATCGTGCGTAATTGACCATAGAAAAAATTATATCACCAAATTCTTCTTCTATATTTTTTGTATCGTTCGCGATAATTGCTTCTTTCAACTCCTGTATTTCTTCTTCCACCTTTACCCATACCTGCTCCCGGTTATCCCATTCAAAACCCACTTGTTTTGCTTTTTCCTGTAAACGTATTGCTTTTACCAACGCAGGTAATGAAACAGGAACACCTCCCAATACGGATGTTTTTCCTTCTGTGAGTTTTAGCTTTTCCCAATTTCGTTTTACATCTTCCGCATCGTTTACTTTTACATCTCCATAAATATGCGGATGCCGGGAAATGAGTTTTTCGCATACTCCATGGATTGCTTCCGACAACGTAAACTGATTTTCTTCCGACCCAATCTTAGCATAAAAAACAATATGCAGCAGTAAATCTCCAATCTCTTCTTTAACACCCTTCCAATCACCTTTAGTAATAGCATCTGCCAGTTCATAGGTTTCTTCAATAGTCAGCGATCGAAGTGTTTGAATAGTTTGCTTGCGATCCCAGGGGCATTTTTCCCTTAGTTCGTCCATTATACTTACTAAACGTTTAAAAGCATCACCTGCATCATTTGTATTCATCGTAAAGTGTTAAAGGTTCATGGCTGAAACTAAAAAGAAAAATACAAATAACAAGCTAATAATAATAAACGTAAATAAATTCAAGAGAAGAAATTTTGAAATTGTTTTAATCCTGCTTTGCCCGTAAACAACGCGCATGGCTCTATATACATACCAAACTGAATGAAGAACAAGACCCACTTGTAACCAGCTCAGCCAATTCCAATGAAGAGCAGTTTTTAATTTTTCTATCAAAAAATAAAGAAGAAGGTTAATAAATGAATAGATATAAACATGAATTAGAACAATCCCATGGCTTACATAATAAAATTGTTTTCTTCGCCGGATATACAATAACTGCAAACCCAAGGCGATAAGGGGTAAAGACAAAAACAAGATTTGTGGAAAATAGTGCATGAACTTATCAAGCAATTTCTGAAACAGGGCGTTCTGATCTTTTTTATATTCAGGATTCAATTCTAATTGCTTATAAATTGCCATTCTTTTAAACCAGCCGTCCCGCTTATTAGCCGGTAATAACTTTTGCAAAGAATCGTACTCAACCACGGATGTGTAGGTAGTAGTATCAAATGAAAAACTAATTCCGACATTTCTTTTAGGAACCTTATCCTCAAAGTTTGTTGATGGATTGGCTTTACCTGCTATTTTATCAACGCTGTCCAATACCTTCGATATAGTCGCAGAATCTTCTTTTGCTGGAGCGGCTCCTGGAGCCTCTTTATTATTGTCAGTATTTGTTACTTTAATAGAACCGGAATTGTTTGCAACAGGTTCATCAACCGTTAACTTTTTCGCATTAAAAAAAAAACTAAAAAAAAGTATAAAAAAAAGTGCTGAAGTAAACACGTACATCTTAACAGGATTAAGATAGCTGGATCTTCGACCTTTTATATATTCTTTTGATAAAAGCCCCGGCTTAGTTATGAGCCATTTTAAAGAACTAAAAAATTTACCATCAAAATGAGTAATATCATAAAAAAAATGACTGATCAGGCCCCAGGCAGATTCGGCTGGTTCTAAATTTTCCTGTCCACAGATATGACAAAAACGCCCGATTAGGGAAGCATTACAATTCAAACAAACCTTTTCTGACCTTTCTTTGGAATGAGACAATGGATAAATTTTGGCTAAAAATAACGAAAGGCGGTATTTTACAGAAAATTTTAAACGATTGCTTGTATTAAAACGGCCACAACTGCGTTTATATTCCGATTGAAAATTTTGATACTATGAGAAATGTCTTCTTTTGCCTCTTGCTACTGTTATTGATAATTGATGGTGAAGCGCAGCATTATTATAAAGATATAGTTGTAGTAAAGGCTGCCGGCGAAAAGCACCTGTTAAACAGGATGAATAAAGTAAAATCAATAAAATTTATCAGTTTTGATGCAGAAAATAATCCGTTAGAAGGTTTTAGCTCTGAACAGAGTTTCACAAAAGATTTTATGGAAGTAAGTACCTCAACAACTACTAGTTTAACAGGAGCGACCTTCAGTAAGTCCTGGTTTAATAATAAGGATCAATTGGTAAAAACCTTAGATACCAGCGATGGAGTAAAAACCATTACTACTTACGAATACGATATAAATAACCAGATCACGGAAATTGCTAACCTTACTACCTCGGCCGGTGATTTTATCATTAAAGAAATTCATCAATGGCAATACAATAACCTGGGAAAGCCTGTAAAAATGCTGAAAATCAAAAATAGCAGGGATACCACCTTTGTTGAGTTTTTACAGGATGAAAAAGGAAACCCTGCTGAAGAAAAGAGTATCCTGAATCGAAAAAAACTCCCAACTGTATACTATTATTATAATGAGGAAAACAGGCTAACCGATATTGTTCGTTACAATAGAGCGGCAAAAAGACTATTACCCGATTATGTTTTTGAATACGATGAAAAAAACCGCGTAGGCAGTATGATGGTAGTTCCGGAAGAAGGCAGTGAATATCAAAAATGGTATTACAGTTACGATGAAGATGGGTTAAAAATATTAGATGCTTGTTATTCAAAAACAAAAACATTGATTGCCAGGGTTGAATATCAATACACCTACTACTAACTGTAAAACTTAAATTCTTATACAAAGCTTTCATAGTTTTTAAGAGGCATTGATCAACTGTCATTAAATCTGAACACTTCGCTTCTATAAAAAATGATTTCCATCTTACGTTTCTATAAGTAACTTTTTCAAAAAAGTTCCATGTACAATTGGGAGCATTAGACAATATTTCCCTAAAAGTATTATTAAAGGAATGCTAACCAGTATCAGTTCTTCATGGCAATCTAAAGAATTCCTGCTATTTTCATAAAGACAAGTATCAGGATGGTAATATCTTCACGGTTCGGTTATCCGAAGAGGTATCTTTATTAAATAATGGCGCCAATGGGAAACGCTCGACCATATTCCTTACTATCAAACTGTGATAATTGATGCTGGCAAAAAAAATCATTTACTTTGATGCGCCAGCGTTGACCAAAGAATTCAGAAATAGTATAGAACTATTATAAAGATAAATTGTAAGTTGAAGGAATTTCTGGATAACTATTGAAAACAGGTAGTATGTCACTTCAAATCAATAACGTCTAAAAAAAAATCATGAATAAATCCTATAACAAGCTAATCCAGGGAAATAAAATATTTGCCGAAACAAGATTATTTCAGGATCCTGAATTCTTTAAAAATTTAGCAAAGGGGCAAACGCCTGAATATTTATGGATAGGCTGCAGTGATAGCAGGGTGCCGGCCAATGAAATTACGAATACAAAAAGCGGTGAAATTTTTGTTCACCGGAATATTGCCAATATGGTTGTACATACAGATACAAATCTATTAAGTGTACTGGAATATGCTGTCAAATACCTGGGCGTAAAACATATAATTGTTTGCGGTCATTATGGATGTGGCGGAGTTAAAGCCTCCATGTCGAATACTTATCATGGTTTTGTTGATAACTGGTTGCGCAACATCAAAGACGTTTATCATAAGAACGAGTCGGAATTAGAATCCATTAAAAACGAAACAGAACGTACCAACCGGTTAACTGAATTAAATGTGATAGAACAGGTACGAAATTTGGCTAAAACTACCATTGTACAACAGGCATGGGCCGAAAGAGCGTTGCACCTGCATGGTTGGGTTTATGGCTTGGCGGATGGCCTGGTCAAAGACTTGAGTGTAATACATAATAGCAAAGAAGATATCGATAAAATATATCAATTCGATATTAAGAATATAAATAAAAAAACTCAGGTGGTTAAGAAAAAGGAATTACTTAAAGTAAAACCAACTAATAAGAAGCGTTGATCTTTTTTATTTATCAATGAATCGTTAACCAGTGTTTTTGAGTAAAAAAAATCCCCGGCTACCAATAACCGGGGATTTTGATATAGATATACAGTTAACAATAAAATATATTGAACAGATT
The DNA here is from genome assembly GCA_031378605.1 of Chitinophagaceae bacterium. Classification (GTDB taxonomy): domain Bacteria; phylum Bacteroidota; class Bacteroidia; order Chitinophagales; family Chitinophagaceae; genus Endoryza. The sequence goes on from JANNEK010000076.1 coordinate 22,556, forward strand.
ACTTTTTCTCTTCAAACTTATCAACGATCACCCTGATTTTACGATCAGGCATTTCTTCGATTTCTGCCAGTAAGCTTATCTTTCCCTCTTTGCCCTCAATGGTGATCGTTAGATTCATCATTTGGCCTTGCGGATCAGTAAGACTTGCTTTAATAACTGTTTTGCCTTCCTTAAAAGGAACCTTCCACTCGCAGGTTGTAGATTTTATGGTGCCTGTCATCGTAGGATCATCACCCGGCGTAATCACTATTTCCTTGTTGTCGTACTCAATCGTTGTCGTTTCATCTACCGATCGCTCTACCTCACCTTTCGCGTCCAGATGTTCTGTTTTGCTCGAGGTTACAAGCACTTTTTTGTCGCATTGTGAATAACTGCTAATTCCCATGGAGGAAGCAATTACTACTAATAAAATGAATTTTTTCATGCTATATATATTTAATAATGAAAGTATGATCAAATATAGTTTTATACTTACTACTATGCAATATATATTACCTTGTATGGTAAATAAACAGTGTTCAGCGGTCAATTCGTTCGTTGGGGCGAGAGAACTGAAAATACTTTCCTAATAGCACAGAAAAAGGTTTATACAAAAACTGGATTCGAACAAGTAAACTTTATGAACTTTTTAATTATCAATTTTGGTTGAACTCCAGCGATGAAGATGGTGAAAAATGGATTAAGCTATTCACTTTTCTTAACGAGAAAGAAATAAATTCTATTATAAAAGAACATAAAAAAGATGCCGGCAGAAGAATCTTACAGAAAAGATTAGCCGAAGAAATAACCCTATTTGTACATGGAGAAGCAGGCTTGAATGAGGCGATTACAACTACCGAAAAATTATTCGCTAATCAAACAGCACCCGCCGAAAGTCTTTCGGTGGAAGACCTTCAATCCATGGAAGGAATTGTACAAACTGATTTTTCGAATCAAAAAATTAATGACGGAATTGATATTATTACTTTCCTGGCAGAGACAGGTATTTTTCCCAGCAAAGGAGAAGCCAGAAAAACAGTGCAGGGTGGAGGGGTTAGTATTAATAGAAGGAAAATAGATACCATTGAAATGAAACTACAAGCTTCTTTTTTATTACATGATAAATATTTACTTGTGCAAAAGGGAAAGAAAAATTATTGTTTGGTATCCTGTAACTGAAGAATCAAACTTTATAGTTACCATTCTTATTTCCCTTCAGCAACTTTATAAATTTTAATAGCAATACCAAGTTTCTGATTTACGAGCATATATACACCTGAAGCTTTACCTTCCAAATTAATAAAACCAGAATTCCCATTTACAAAAATTTTTTGAACGATCTGACCGTTGCTATTTAGTATAAGGAATTCTTCGTTTGAAAAAAATTTATTTCCAAAATAAAGTGTTGCCCTTTTCATTGTTGGATTTGGAAAAACCGAAACCTGTTCTATGTTCTCTTTGGTAGCCAACAAAATTATTTTACTATAACTAAATCTCCCGTCTTTATCCAATTGTTTTAAACGATAAAAATAATTACCCGGCATTAAGTTATCGATTATGAATTGATATTTCTGAACACCATTACTATTTACAGAGGCCGGTACTTCGCCTATTTTTTCAAAATTAATTGCATCCGTACTTTTTTGCACCTCGAATAAATAACTATTTAATTCGGAACCAGTACTCCAGTATAACCTACTCGAATTCCTACCTGAAATACCATAAAAATTACTCAGGCTTACCGGCAAACTGGTTGAATTAAATTCATATGCACCCATATCTACTACTCCATTGAATATCCTGTTAAAGTTGCGGATGTCGAACAAAGGAAGCCCTGCATTATCACCCACATCAATACCTGAAGAAGCTACTTGCAATTGTAATCCGTCATCACTGGTAAGCCAGCAATTATCCAGTCCTTGTGCATTTGAACTGTTAATAAATGTTGGCGCAACAAATAAGTTACCGGTACCTGTTCCGGAAATAAGATGAGGTGCATTTTGATTAGCTAGATCAACCAACGAATAGGTAGCCGTAAAATTAGCCCCTCCTAATAAAAAAAACTGTGGGCCGGTTCCGGTTACAGTATTTCCCCAAAAAATACAATTTCTTACGGTTGGATTTGCTGTTCCGGAATTACCAGAAACAAAATTTGAGCGGTCCGAAAAAATTCCACCTCCATCTATAGCCGAATTATTCACAAATACACAATTTAGCATTGATGGATTAGCATTGCCATTACCACCACCCCAGCAATACATGGCTCCTGCTCTATTTGCGGCAACATTGCTGTAGAAAATAGAATTGGTGATAACCGGGCTTGCATTACCATTGTAGCCGAAATTATCTATACCCGCACCACCACTTATGGCCGTATTCGTCGCAAAAATACAATTTGAAATAACAGGGTTTGCATTACCGTTATTTTGGCCATGGTTAAATATACCGCCACCAAACAATGCTGTGTTATTGGTAAATAAACAATTTCTGATGGCAGGGCCGCAACTACCACCGTTAGCTGCATTATTAAGCATACCGCCGCCAAGGCTGCGATTATCATTGCCCAGTAAATCAAAATTGGCATTTGCTCCACTAATCGTAAAGCCATCTAATACAGCCGTATTGTTTAAACTGTTGTTGTTAATTACATGGTAGCTATTGTCTCCATTTCCAGGCAACCCGATTTCTGCACTTAATACAGAGGTAAAACCGCAGGTAAAACTTCGTTGAGATAAATTAGTTTCTGTGCCATTAAAACTTCCATAAATAGCCACGCCGTTTTGCATGCTAAAATAAATATTCCGGTTGTTGGTTGGCGTAGTAAAATAGGTTCCCGACATTACCCAAACCTCATCGCCAGGTACGGATGCATTTATAACTGCCTGAAGAGAAGTACCAGGAAAAGCATTCAGCCAGTCGGTTCCATTCATTAATAGAGACCCGCCTGGTGTAACATATCTAATTACTGCATTTGCAGTAGTTGAACATAAAAAAATCAGTATAATTATTGGTAACCTTAATTTCATAGATTAATAAATTTAAAACGCGGGAAAAAGCAGAGGAGCATTTAAATGACTAGTAAACTATTTTAAAAAATATATTTTAAATTAATGATTTTAGTTTATTCAATATTTATAAAAGCTATTTGTCCATTTGTTCCGTTTTTTCCATAGGCGCCAATAATTAACTCGTATGTTGACAGACTTACCGAATAACCAAAATATCCATTTGCCTGACCGGTTTCATCGGTAATTTTTCTTTTAAACGAAACCAGTGTCAACGCAAGTGGTGAAAGACTTTTATAAATATATACGGCTCCTTTATTAACGATACCTAATTCATCATCGGCCCGGTATGCTCCTATTGCCAGGCTGCTATACCCAATGCAAACACTTATTCCGAAATTATCAGAGGCTGCACCATCGGGC
>JANNEK010000116.1:0-3237 GCA_031378605.1 Chitinophagaceae bacterium
GTTCTATTAACGCTTTGTACCTCTGAATAAAAAACCACCGATAACTAAATATCTTTTGGAACAGGAACAGAAAAGGATTTAGTGTATAAAAGAACTCAAAAAAGAAAACCTGATAATTCATTAATACAAATGCTCGCAAATATAAAAAATATTTTTTCCGATGCAGGTAATGTTACACAATTTACCGCCAGGTTTTTTAAGGAAATACTCAAACCTCCATTTGAAATAAAAGAGTTTATCAGGCAATGTTATTTCGTTGGATATAAATCATTACCGCTTGTTGCGATTACAGGTTTTATTATGGGGCTTGTACTTACCCTGCAGTCGAGACCTACATTAGCAAAATTTGGTGCAGAGTCTTGGTTACCCGGCATGGTGGCCCTTTCTTTAATCAGGGAAATTGCACCGGTAGTAACCGCTTTGATTTGCGCTGGTAAAATTGCCTCGGGTATTGGAGCAGAATTAGGTTCAATGAAAGTGTCGGAGCAGATCGATGCTATGGAAGTTTCAGCGATTAACCCGTATAAATATTTGGTGGCAACCCGAATAATGGCCACTGTATTAATGGTGCCTCTTTTAGTTTTTTTTGCAGACGCTGTTGGCCTGTTAGGCGGATATATTGGTATTACTATGAAATCCGAAATCAGCCTTCATTATTATTTTTCCAAAGTATTTAGCTCCATTGATTTTTTAGATATTATACCCGCAACGATCAAATCCATTTTTTTTGGTTTTAGTATTGGCCTCATTGGAAGCTACAAAGGATTTACCGCGGCAAATGGAACAGAAAGTGTGGGCAAGGCTGCAACGTCGGCCGTGGTAGCAGCATCACTAACAATTTTTATTATAGATATGATGGTTGTACAAATAACCGATTTATTTTTTTAAATGATAACCGAACAATTAGTAATACCGTCATTAAATGGCAATAAAAATGCAGCACCGGCAATTAGTATTAGTGGATTGTGTAAGAGTTTTGGTAAGAATAATGAAGTATTGAAAGGGGTTACATTTCATGTAAATAAAGGAGAGAATGTGGTGATCATTGGAAAATCGGGTTCAGGTAAATCCATTACTATAAAATGTATGGTTGGTCTGATAAAACCTGACAAGGGGGAAATTAAATTATTCGACACGGATATTACCAAACTTCCTATTGATGAGTTAAATAAAATAAGGCTGAAAGTTGGTTTCCTATTTCAAAATGCTGCATTATATGATTCAATGACAGTAAGAGAAAACCTGGAATTTCCGCTAAAAAGACATTCAAAAAAACTTTCATCAACAGACCTGAACGAAATTATTCTTGAAATACTTACCAGCGTTGGCCTGGCGGAGGATATTGATAAGATGCCTTCTGAATTATCGGGCGGTATGCGCAAAAGAATTGGGCTGGCCCGTACCGTTATTTTAAACCCGGAAATAATACTTTATGATGAACCGACTACCGGCCTGGATAGTATTACATCGAGAGAAATAAGTGAACTAATGCTGGATATTCAAAAAAAATATAAAACAACTGCCGTAATTATTACGCACGATATGCACTGTGCAAAACTTACCGGCGACAGGTTATTGATACTGAAAGACGGGATTATTCATGCTGAAGGAACTTATGATGAATTAGAAAAAAGCAAGGATTCATGGGTACGATCCTTTTTCATCGACTGTTAAAAAACAATTTTTTATGAAAAATGAAGCTGGATTTAAGTTGAAAGTAGGAATGTTTGTAATTATTGGCTTATTGCTTTTTGTAATTACTATATATTATGTAGGGAAACAAAAAAACCTGTTTGTATCTACCATTACACTAAAAACTATATTCAGGAAAGTAAATGGCCTCACAGTGGGCAACAACGTTCGTTTCGCAGGTATTAATATTGGCACAGTCAATGAAATAGAACTTTTGAATGATACTTCCGTAGCCGTTACTTTAGTAATCAAAAAAAAGGTTCAGCAATTTATTAAATCAGATGGATTCGTAGGTATTGGTTCGGATGGATTAATGGGCGATAAAGTGCTCACTATTTATCCGGGTACAACACAAGGCAAAATGGTGACGGACCAATCATTTATTGAATCAAAAAATTCGATTGATGTTGAAGATGTAATGAGTCGTGTTAAAAAGAGTGTTGACAATGTGGAAATCATAACCTATCAATTGGCACTATTCAGTTATAAAATGAATAATGGGAATGGGGCCTTGCATAAATTAATTTCAGATGAGCAGTTTTCTACCAGCCTTAAAAATACAATGTTGAATTTACAAACCAGTTCCAACGAGTTTGCAAAATTTACCTACAATATGAATAACGGTAACGGCACCTTACCGAAATTGATGAATGATGACAAGTTTGGCAAAACACTGGATTCTACCATGCTTAATCTTCAAAAGGGTACAAAAGGATTAAGTGAGAATATGGAAGCAGCCAAACATACTATTTTATTGCGGGGATATTTTAATAGAAAGAAAAAAGCAGATGCAAAAAAGCAGGCAGCATTAAAAAAAGCAAATCGCTTAAATGACCTGAACCTGACAGACAGTTTAAAACAACAATAATTTCCGCAACTCAGTCACGTTTAGTACTGAAACAGGATGAAGAAATATTTTGGCTTATCAACAATCATTTTTACAAGTCGGATATACATGTATTCTAAAGTGATGAAATTCTTACTCTACTGCTTTTTGTCGAAGTGTTTTTGGTTATTAACTCTCCGTTATGTGTGAATGATGCAATTCTATATTGTAATTGTGTAAGAGTGTCAGGCAATAAAATACCCATCTTTAGTAAACTATTTAGTCATTCAAGTTCCAGCGAAATAAATAAAATAGTTGATTAAAAAATAAGCAGTTTCTAACAACTCTTAAAATAACTAAATCGGTGACAGAAAAATACAAATTGTATAATTATGATTCAAGAACTTAATAACGATATTTTAAAAATCACCATGAGAATTAGCGAAAAATTTCCCGAATTATCTAAGTATATAAGCGAAATGCCCGTTAGTATTCCTGATACAGATGATCCTGAAATAACGATTAAAAATCTTTCGGAGTACAAAGAATCACTGGAGCTGTTATTGAAGAAATACGAAAAGAATCATAATAGTGATAAAAATAATTTTTCTAAATAATCAATTGTAAAAATGCTACTAAAACGACAGAACATCAGGAACATACCTTTATAAGAAGTTATTTTCTATCTAACTACATTTATATTAACTACTATTTTTGTC
>JANNEK010000184.1:0-6021 GCA_031378605.1 Chitinophagaceae bacterium
ACGATGCAGCCAGACGCTGCCGGAACCACTATTACCCAGGAAGCAGGTTCTGTAGGTGTGAAGGCCGTTGCTGCGAAAGATGGAATTATAGCAATCAATATAAAAAGCAGCAGAATGTTACTCGCCTACGGATTTTTGAGAAAGACATTTGAAATCTTTGAAAAGTACCGTACCTCTATAGATATGATCACAACTTCCGAAGTAGCGGTTTCGGTTACCATTGATAATGGCATTCATTTAAAGCAAATCGTTAAAGAGTTAGAGCCCTTCGGTACTATTACCGTTGAAGACAATCAAACCATTGTGTCGGTAGTAGGTAACGAAATTGCACAAACGAAAAATGTATTGAGCAAAGTTTTTGATTCTTTATCTTCAATACCAGTGAGTATGGTGAGTTACGGCGGCAGCAAACATAATATATCAATTCTCGTCCCTTCGGCCTATAAAATTCAAACGCTTCAACTGCTTAATAAGGGATTATTCGGACTAGATTAATAACTGTTGATATTATAGACGAAAAAAGCACCGGTCATTGACTGTTCGGTGCTTTTTTTATCTCAACTATAATTAATGTGTGATTATTGAATTATGCTTTCTTTGCAATAGTAATAAGAAATTCTCCTCTGTTCATGAAATTAGCCAGGCGATCAATAAGTTTTTTGGTATTATGAAAAAATCCTTTTCTGGATTCGTTTACGCCCCAGGTTGGGTGGTGTGGAGAAACAAAAAAGTTATGAATTTTTTCTTTAGTAAACCCCCCCTGCATTAAGGCAGTGGTTATACTTTTATTATTATAAATGGCAAGATGTACGGGTGGGTGCAGGTTACCAAAACGATGAACCCGGCCGGTACCCTGGTTAAAATATTTTTTAATCGAACTCATGATGCCATTGTTAATATTACGCGGCAAGGTGCGAAGCATCACTGTTTCCAGAGATTCATTTAATGAATCCGAATTGGGTGTTTTAATTACAAATATTCCACCTGCATTTAGCAGGGAATAAGCCTTAGCAATAAAGGGATTTGGGTTGTTGATATGTTCAATTACATTATCAAGAAATATAAAATCAAAAGTTCCAATATCGTTACCTACTTCAAGAAAGGGAACATCAATAACGTTAAAACCTTTTTCAGTAGCAATTTTACGGGAAGTTTCTGAGGGTTCAAGTCCTATGCAATCCCATCCATTTTTTTTAAATATCTCTAAAAATTTTCCATCTCCACATCCTACATCAAATACTTTGCGGATAGGTTTTTTTTCCGTGTACTGATCATAAACTGCATATTCTTTTTCGTAGCACTTCATGTAATAATCAGTCTGGGACCGGTCCTGGTAATCCTGTTTTGGCCCATAATAATTTGCATAATAATCACTGGAGTAGATTTCATTAATCGCTTCATGAGTAAGAATGGGCTGCGGGGAGGCATAAGTAAGCCCACAGTTACGGCACTTTAATGCCTTATACCAGTTTTCATCTTTCGACTGAAATTCAAAAAGGTTTTTAGGATTGTTAGTATTACAAACTAAACATTTATCTACGGTAGTAAAATCTATCATAATATGTGGTCGCTTATATAGTTTTCAATTAAAGGGCCTTACTATGAAATTTTTAAAGTGCTAGTTATCAAATTTCTGCATAATGCTGACGGGTTCGTATACCTTCATATTTTCCCTTTGCGATAACGATTAAAATTAACCTAAAGTATACAAAACTGGAACTAACCTCTTTCAAAATCGGTTAAACTTTAAAAATAGTGATGATTAATTGTACGTTGGAGACGAGTGCTTTATTAAATTCGTTGCAATATTAGCCTAAAATTTATCAGTCGAATAACCCTAAATAAACAATTTTTAGGCCGTTTTAGTTGAAATTTTCTGAGATATATTCTATAAACCGGCAAGAAATTGATCATGGAGATAGTCAACCACATTCACGAGGCTATTTGTTTCCTCGTATACTTTTAGCTGGCGGTCGGCTCCGGTGCCTTTTTCAAGCATCTGGTGTACATATTTTATTGCCTGCCGGCTTCCAAGAGGGTCTACTACATCGTCAATAAAATCTAATAATTCGTATATAAGAACCCTGGTATTTACTTCCTCTTCCTTTCCAAAATCAATCATCCTGCCATCGATTCCATATCGGCTGGCCCGCCATTTATTTTCATTAATGAGAGCCCTGGAGTACTGAATAAAATTCATATTCTGAAGACGCAGTTTGTAAATCTTAGCACAAATGCCCTGGAACAAGGCTGCAATTGCAATGGTTTCCGGCACCGTCATCGGCACATCACAAATACGAAATTCTACCGTATTAAAAAATGGATGTACCCGAAGATCCCACCATATTTTTTTTGCATTGTCAATACAATTTGTTTTAACAAGCATTTTTACATAGTTATCGTAAGCTTCTATGCTTTCAAATGCTTCGGGTATACCTGTTCGTGGAAATTTATCGAATACTTTTGTTCGAAATGATTTATAACCGGTAGTTCTGCCCTCCCAAAAAGGAGAATTGGTACTAAGCGCATAGATATGAGGCAGAAAATACCGGGTGCTGTTTGCAATATGGTTCGCCATTTCACGCGTTTCCATACCTACATGTACATGAAGCCCAAAAATTAAATTGCTTCTTGCCGCTTCCTGCAATTCATTTACAATTTCATTATATCTGGCATGATCTGTTATCAACTGGCTTTGCCAATGGCTGAATGGATGAGTTCCCGCAGCCGCGGTCCATAATCCTAATTCGCCGGCAATATGTGAAATCGTTTTTCTTAGTGTAGCCACATCCTCGAAAGCTTCGTCAATGTTTTGGCAAATATCGGTTCCAACTTCAACTACCGCCTGGTGCATCTCAGCTTTTACCTTGTCTTTAATTATTTTTTGTCCTTCGGTGACAATTTTTTGTTGATGACTTTTCAGTTCCCTTGTTTCAGGATCTAATACCATATACTCTTCTTCCACCCCTAAAGTGAAATGTTTGAAATTAATACTACTCATATGCGGTGGTTATTTTCAAATCAATGGTTGTTTATTAGCACTGCGTTTAATATAATTTCCCCACGTCAAATTATCCCGATCTGGTTGATGGGCCATAGCCCGCTCAATGGCATAAGTAGCAGCAGTTTCTACCACCCACTCAAAATTTTCTTCGCCTACACTTGAGCGTTCGGCATCGGGGGCCGGGTTGCAAAAATCAATGGCATATGGAATTCCATTTCGCAAAGCAAGTTCAACAGTATTAAAATCATAGCCAAGGTAGTGATTGATGCGTAGCACTATTTCTTCCATTTCCTTTAACTTTTCGGCAGAAGGTTTAAAGTCGCTTACATAACGGAGATGGTGAGGGTTGCGTGGTTCATACGGCATTATACGTACATATTTACCACCAATGCAATAACAACGATAGTATTCTTCAAAAACAATTTCTTCCTGTAATAACATTACCAGTTGTCCTGTTTCACTGTGCTTCTGAAAAAAATCTTCCAGGTCGTTGAGCTTATAAACATTCTTCCACCCACCGCCGGCAAAGGGTTTCATATATGCCGGAAATCCGACATACTTACAAATTCCTTCCCAGTCTAACGGATATGCAAGATTACTAAATGATTGATCAGACGTATCATCGGGCAAATCCTTTGATGGAAGAATAACTGTTTTAGGAACAGGTACCCCTATTTTTACAGCAAGGCAGTTATTAAAAAATTTTTCATCAGCACTCCACCAAAATGGATTATTGATTACGGCAGTGCCGCAAATGGCAGCATCTTTTAAAAAGGCTCTGTAAAAAGGAATATCCTGGGAAATACGGTCGATGATAACAGCGTACTCTCCGGCATCGCCCTGAACAACTTTATCTATACGAACAGCTTCAGCAACAATTCCCGCGATTCCTTTACTGTTAACACGATCTATAAATGCCATCGGAAAGGATCGTTCCTTGCCAAACAGTACGCCAATTTTTTTCATTGCAGAAATTTTAGTGGTTATTTAGAAGTTTGCAGTCTGTACTATTCAAATTTATCTGTTCGGACTCTAAAAAACAAAAAGAATATTTGTTGAACCGAACAAAGAAAAATATATAATAATTCCACCTGTTTTACAGTGTTTGCTTATTTTTGAAAGTATGCAACTGGAGAAAAGTATTGATGTAATCCTTGAATCTGTAACCCTTGCTTCTGCACCACTAAACAGGGATGTTGTAGTTGATTTTTACCTGCCTACAAATATTGAACAACCCGATCAACTTTCGTTATTGTTAGTTAATGACGGTCAGGATATGGTAACGATGGCATTTCATAAAATGATTGGTGATATGTACCAGCAAAAATTACTATCACCTTTATTAGTTGTCGGCATTCATTGTGGTTTTGATCGAAAAAACGAATACGGTATGATATCTTCTCCTGATTTTAAGGGGAGGGGAGCAAAAGCACCACTATACCAACAGTTTATTTTTGAGGAGTTAATTCCCTATATAAACAAAACATATAAAATAAGTTCATTCAAAGAAAAGGCATTTGCGGGATTTTCGTTAGGAGGTTTAAGTGCTTTGGATTTGGTTTGGAATAACTACAAGAATTTTTCCAGGGTGGGTGTTTTCTCCGGATCACTTTGGTGGCGCTCTAAAAATAAATTCGATAAAGATTTTCATGAATCAACAGACCGGCTTATGCATCGCCAAATAAGAGTTAGTAAGAATAAGCCATTGCTTAAATTCTTTTTTCAATGCGGCGAATTGGATGAAACCGAAGATCGTAATAATAATGGCGTTATTGATTCAATAGATGATACAATTGACTTACTGAGAGAATTGAAATCAAAAGGGTATAAAGAAGGTATAGATTTTCGATATCTTCAATTACCAGAAGGGAAACATGATGTGCCTACCTGGGCTGGCATATTCCCTGAGTTTTTGATATGGGGATGGGGTAAGTAAGCCTGAAAAATCAGGACATAGTATAACTTTTTTTTCGATAGATTTCGATTCCTGTTTTAAACGATCAATGCAAATAGCTAACTTTTTATAGTATACCGACTGTTTTCTTAAGCAAATTTTTCTATAAAGCGAATTTCATAACGATAGTCGTTGTATCGGGTAACAGATTATTCAACGAAAAATAATGTGCTGTAGAATTATCCTATTTTAAAATGGTTATTCAATTATACGTAACTTATTAAATTTTATAATTTATCTCTATACTAAATAAAAAAACTCCGGAATTTCGGAGTTTTTTTATTATTAATTCAAGCTATTCGTTAGAAACTAACGCGGAAGCCTAACTGGCTTATCCATCTTGCCGTATAACCTGGGTTAAGTGTAGTGCTTACACCATAAGGCTTTCCTGCAAAAGGGCTGAATCGGTATTGAGGTGTAAGATTGGTTGGACTAACATACCCTGCAAACTGCACTAAGGCAAAGTTATCATTTGCAAGGAACCAGGTTCTGCCCCAATCCTTGTTAATCATATTGGTGAAATTGTATACATCATAAGTAAGTGAGAATGTATATTTTTTCCCACTGATTTTTACATTAAATTTTTGTTCAACTTTAAGATCAAGGTTATTTGTAAATGGCAAACGGGCTCCGTTACGTTCGGCAAATTTGCCACGATTCTTTCTTAGGTATTTATCGCTTTCGATAAAGTTATTGAAAAGATCCTTTTGTTGCTGAACTGTATAAGTAACACCATTTATAGTATTAGTAAGAAATAACATACTCGACAAATCTGCAACAGACGGAATATAAATCAAATCATTAGTTTCAGTGGATGCCTGATCATTTACGGGGCTATTTCTGTATACATAGCTATAAGGACTACCAGATTGCCCAATATATACAAGGGAAATGGTAGTAGACATTGATTTGTTCGCGTATTCAAATTGTTTACTTACAAAAGCATTAATACGATGTGCTAAATCGAAATCTGAGGTTGAAAGTTGAGTAAAGTTTCTGCCATTTACTGTTTCCATAAACCTCCACTGAGAGTTATTTTGAGAACTTGTTCCTTCATTGAGGG
>JANNEK010000211.1:0-1569 GCA_031378605.1 Chitinophagaceae bacterium
CAAAGGTGGAGCAAAAGAGGTGCTCAAAATATGCTGCACTTAAGAACCTGCTCCATGAACGAACAGTGGGGCAAAGTAATACAGTTAACAAAAAATAATTTTAAACAGGCTGCTTAACAGCCGAAAATTTGAATTGCACCCCACTGGCATTTGTTAGTATTCGTAATGTTAAATACCCTAATATCATATCTTATTCAAGTAAAGCAGCCACGATTGAACTACCTCTGACTAATAAGGAAGGAACCGACTTCGATAATGTTTTGTTTGCTAACCTTGCTGCAGGGATAAGTACTGACAACTCAAGCGAAGGGTTCATGAAAGCTTCATCAGCGATGCTGGCACTATCGCTCGCCTTACCCCTAAATTACGACAACACATATATCGCTATGGGGTTTCATGGGAATTACTCATTTAACCAAGTTGGTACCGGCATCTCTAATTTGTTTCCTGATGACTTTGATAAGTATGGCGCCTTAAATTGGGCCATGAGAAACGATCCTTATCAGACTGGTTCTAATTATGGATATTTTACTTCTGGTGTCGGTGTTGCCCTTTTTCACAGTGGTGAACAGACGCAATGGTATATCGGCGGATCCATCCGACATTTCAACCATCCTTATACGGAGTGGAGCCGTTCGGCCCGTCTATCTTCAAATAATGGGATACAGATTGGCTACACATCTGCCATCAATAATTTAGCTGATATCAGTGGCTACGGAAATTTTACATGGCAGGGCGGAACCAATGAACAAATCATAGGAGCAAGCTATATCCGCCATTTAAGCGACAGCACGAAGAATTCATTTTCGGTCGGTCTCGGTTACAGGGCACATATTGCTCTAATACCCGATGCAAGCCTTCAAATCAAAAGAAGCAGGTTCTCTTTTTATTACGAGATCAATGTCTCTTACATAACATCCAGAAATTATGGTCGAAGATCTGTCGAATTTTCCTACAGATTTAACTTATAAAAGGAATACAACAGCAGCAAACTATCACAGGCAATCAAAAGACTCAAACTGCCACCAACAAGCGTATTTGCAAAAGCAGGGCTTGACTTCAAAACCTAAGCCAATTAATTCTATTAGGCTTAGGTCTGGGCGAGACGTCAACTATTGATCTTTTGTTGTAATTTCAACATTATAATTTAATTGGGCATTTGTACCAGGCGGGACGTTCCCTGAATCCCCTGCCTTCGCAAATACACAACGTTAGCAGCGATACTGGTTTGACACAAATTCTAAATGCAAATAATTCTACACAAACTTTTATTAAGACCAACACAGAAACATTCTAGTATCTATTCTTTTTAAGCAGTGGCTCGACAATATATAATTACTTCTTTTGTAAGTGGACACTTTGTAGAATTGCTTATGGTTAAACATATGACTTTTATATATCGATCCTTCTTTATTTCCTGGGACTTTTAGGGTGGCAGCTTGGTATTCGCTTAAAAAATAGAATGATCTTTCGAATTTCAGTTTAGTATATACAGTCTTTCTTAATTGCTCTTTTTGGGTTGGACATTTTGTATAAACTAAAACTGATTATTGGTTTGGGACATTGCTC
>JANNEK010000233.1:0-2538 GCA_031378605.1 Chitinophagaceae bacterium
CTAACAAAAACAGGAAAGGAAGGTGAAATCATTTTACTGGATGATGGCTCCACAAGTTTTGTATCCGATAATAAATTACTGGAAAGTAATCCCTTTGTTTTTTTTCAAAGAATTGAAAAAAATGAAGGGAGAATGATTGCCCGCAGGAAGCTATCGGAATTAGCCCGATACAATCATTTACTTTTTATTGATTGTGATAGTGATATCATTAAAGATGATTTTGTTTCCGCTTATTTTCATTTACTAGAGCAAGATGCTGCATTGGTAACTGGTGGCAGGGTGTATACTACTGCACCACCGGCGGATTGTAAATTGATGCTGCACTGGAAATATGGAACGAAAAGAGAGAGCAGTAAGAATGCAGGATTTATGTCGAATAATTTTTTGATTGAACGGAAACTGTTTAGGCAATTGAAGAATTCGTTTCAACTAACAAGTTATGGGCATGAGGATAGTTGGTGGGGCATCCAGTTTGAGCAATTGGGTATTAAGTGTCAGGCCATAAATAACCCTGTTCTTCATGCTGCGTTGGAAAATGCGGATACTTTCCTTTCGAAATCAGAAAATGCTTTAGCTAATCTTCTTATACTGGAAAAAAGTATCAATAAGGATTTGCTTGGTAAGCATATTAAAATTTACAGATGGTATCGAAGGCTTAGAAAAACTGGTCTTGCAAGTTTTTATCTTTTTTTTGAAAAGCCATTTCATAATTATTTCAGGAAAAACATTCTTTCGTGTAAGCCGAGCTTGTTATTTTTTGATTGTTACCGGTTTGCACATCTCATCAGGCTCGGAAAGAAAGAATCAACTGTATAACCATTCAATCAGCATTTTTAATGGTTCTTCAGTACTTGTATTTCTGAGTATTTTTTCCCTGAGTTCAATTTCTTCTTCTTCAAATGGCCGGTGGTATAATTGAAGAATGATTGATTTAAAAGCACTGGCGGTTTTCCCTACATGACAAGCGGTTTCATAATCTGTTCCTGTCGCTCCATTATCATTTACAACACAATGCCGTCCGCTTAATAATGCATGAGTAAGTTTTAACTCCGGATTTTTATAGCTGAAAGACGGTAGTACATTAATTTGTGCTTTTCCGATAAGGTCTTCCATTTCACTATTAGAAGGATTTTCAATCAAACAGGTATGAGAATATAATTCAGCTTGTTTTGTTAGTTGCCTTCCTGGGTTTTTTCCGGCAATTACCAGTGGGGTTTGTATATCATTATATACTTTAGATAGGAGCCATAATACTGCTTTCTCATTACAAGGGTCTGAAAGATTACCATGATACAAACAAAAATTTCCAATTCCTGTTTTGCCGGTAACAGTTTTGAAAGGAGAGAATACAGGTAAATATTTAGCGTTTATTAAATGGTGATCTTGCTTGGAATTAATAACGTCACCTGCATTTGAAAAAGCGTACAAACAATTTTTTGGCAGTGAATCCTCGTATTTTTTTATTGCAATAGTATTTCGCTTTAGCTGAAATTTTTGAAAAAAAGAGACAGATGTTTTTTCAAGATGATGATAATGACGGCATTCATCATTGTGCATCCGCACTAATATCTTTCTGCCCAATTTTTCAATTTGCTGTAAA
Organism: Chitinophagaceae bacterium; assembly: GCA_031378605.1. Lineage (GTDB taxonomy): Bacteria > Bacteroidota > Bacteroidia > Chitinophagales > Chitinophagaceae > Endoryza. Next base: position 1,601 of record JANNEK010000233.1, read on the forward strand.
ATACCTGTGCTCTTCAAACCTTCAAATAATACAGGATGGTTATCGGCGTTGATTATTGCTGCCAGTTTATTATCACCCTCACAACTATTGACTATAAGACCGTTTTTTGATTTACCAGATTGATACGAATGAACTGATTCACAGTATTTGTTCAGCTCGGTAGGATGACAACCAATAGTAGTGTAAAAATAATGTAAATGAATTTTTATACCTGCTTTGTGAAGGGCTTCTATTTTATAAAATATATCAATAGCAATGCTGTTATCAGCCGGCCACGGGGTGCCGGCGCAAATAATATGTACATGACGACTCACTTGTTGAAAACAGATTGATAAAAGTCTAAAAGTTTTTTTTCTTCTTGCTGCCAGTTTAATTTCTCTCTGGCTTTCAGGCAGTTTTCTTTCAATCTTATATGTAGAACAGTATCGGCCAGCAAATTGTTTATGGCCTCAGCAATTCTTTTTGGGTCTAAGCCGTCTATAAGTACAGCAACCTCAAATTCATTGTTTATTTTCTGATATTCAGGGTAATTCATCGTTAGCTGGGGTAGTGCAGCATGGATGTAGTCAAGAAATTTATTGGGTAATGCCAGAAGCTGATTTAACCCTTCTTTTTCTGCCAGGGCTATTCCAACGGCGGCTTGTTGAGCAATAACCCATAATTCTGATGGTGGCAGCATTCCTCTTAATTCAATTTTATCCTGCAAATTATAATCACTGATAAGTTTCTTTAGCTGTCCCATAAAATTACCATCACCACATATAATCAAACGGCTATTTACCCATTGCATAGCGGGTATCAAATATTCAAAGCCCCTTCCTTCGTTAACTGCCCCTTGGTAAAGAATGAATTTTTCGTTTTGATTGTTAGCATCAAGCTTTTGCAAAACTGGGGTATTGCGTATCGTTTCAAAATTGACACCATACCGCCGATTAAAT